>DASVBI010000275.1:0-4935 GCA_036375915.1 Terriglobales bacterium
TCTCCTGCAGCCAGCGCGGGCGCAAGCGGGTTAGCCCGTAAGCAGCGACAAAGATGATGGCATAGCGCACACCTGAGATGGCGTCCACCACCGCGGGATGAGCCAGGTCAATAGCGTAAAAAATCAGGAATGAACCCACACCGGAGATGAAGCGGTTGACGAAATACCAGAAGCGGCTGCTCGCTTCGGCCTGCTCCGAGGCGATGAAGATTTGCCGTCGCCAGGAGGGCCGCACCAGCAGAAGCAGAGCGCCCACAAAAGTTCCCAGGGTGAAGATCACATATCCGCTGACGAAGTTGGTGTTATCGAACACCATCTTCTGCAGCACGTTCACCAGTCCAAACAGGCCGGAGGAGAGCAGGATACTGGGCAGAATTCGCTTGAGATTGAGCTTTTCCGCGAAAAACATGACGAATCCGCCCACAACCAGCAGGACAAAAGCCAGCAGGCTACCCTGAGCTAGATAGGGCTGGCGTAGCAGCGGGAGGGCGATGAGGGCGGTGGCCATGGGAGAAAATCCGCCCATCACCGCCAGGGTCTGGGAAGCCTCCCCACGCTTGAGGGCGGCGTAGTAGAACCAAATCGCCGCCAGGTGAAGTATTCCCGTGCTCAGCGCCAGGACCACAATTGAGAGCCGCGGCCAGTGAAAGCCAAATGGAGCCAGAAGCAGGCCGAAAATGCTGATTGCTCCCAGCCAGAAAACGTAGGAGACCAGGTTGCGTGTTTCCGGCTTTTTGAGCAGTATCTTGTCCCAGACCAGGGAAATTCCGATCAGTCCATTGGCAATGATGGCGATAAACACGCCGTTGCGAACGAACCCCAGCGCGGCGGGCAGAAACATTGCCATCAGCGCATCGTGCGCAAGGGAATTCATGCGGGGCGGCAATCAGGATACGTCACGCGGACTGCCGCAGGGGAGTGGAAGTGTCACTGGGGAAGAGCACGGGTTGAAGAAGGACGCGGCGCGCCTGTTCGCAATTCAGGGGCTGGTCGGCGGAGAAGAGGTCCGCCCGGCTGGAGGGAGAAACGCGAATGGAGAAGAAGCCTCCCTCGGGGGCGGGCACGTCCTCTCGGGTGGCTTGGAATTCGTAGCGCAAATGAAGGTCGGGGAGGTCGGCCTGGAGGCGGACCTGCAACCCGGTGGTGGGCTCGGAAATCGCCACCTGCTGCCGGTCGGGGGCTTCAAAGACGGCGGCGCCTCCCCAGCGGTTGTATTCGTTAACGTCGGCCTGCAGGCCATCGCGTAGTTCCTGCCACAGATTCGCCACCGCCTGCTGCTGGGCCACACCGGTGTTTTGGACCGAGCCCGCCGGACGGCGACGCGAATATTCTTGTGTGATCCAGCCCATGAACGGCATGGGATAGGTTGCCCGGCGTATGCGCTGAGTTGCCACGACCGGACCTGGCGCCCTATAGCGGGCGAGAATTTTTCCTGTTCCGGCGAGCGCTTTCGGCAATCTAACAACCATAGCGGCCGTTCCGGCCGCCCAGGCCAGAAGCCGTTTTTGGCTGCTGGACGGGCCTCCTGGACAGGGGTATAGTCGCCCCTAACAAGTGCCCTGAATTTGTCCTGCAGCCCAGCCGAAGCCGGCCCTGAGGGGCAGAAGAGGCCCGCGGACAACTACCGCTAAGCGGTCCAGCCTCTAAACGGGAGAGGACCAGCTTAAAACCGGCCACCGCTTACAGCCTGGGCGCAGACCAGAGGGCTTGCTCTCAGCAGGGGTAAATCATGATTCGCCGTACAATCTCGCTGGCAACGGCTGTGCTTTTCGCGTGCAGCGCGTTTTCCGCCGCCGCCACCAAATACACCGAGGTCAAGACCTACCACGACGGCAGTATCAAAGACATTTCCGCCATCGGCAATCGCAATGTGGGCTGCGGGGAGGGAGTGGGCAATTGGTACAGCATCGAAAAACAGGTGCAACTGGGCAAGCAGTTCGCGGCCCAAGTGGAGTCGAGCGTCAAGCTGATAAACGACCCCATGGTTACCGAATACGTGAACCGCATCGGGCAGAATCTGGTGCGCAATTCGGACGCCAAAGTCCCCTTCACCATCAAGGTAATTGACTCCGACGAGGTGAACGCGTTCGCCCTGCCCGGCGGGTTTTTCTACGTAAACTCAGGTTTGCTTCTGGCGGCCGACAATGAGTCGGAGATGGCGGGAGTGATGGCGCACGAGATCGCGCACGTGGCTGCCTGCCATGCCGCCCGGGAACAGACCCGCGGGCAGCTGGCGAACCTGGCCACCATCCCTTTGATCTTCGTGGGCGGCGGCCTGGGTTATGGAATATACAACGCGGCCAGCGTAGCCCTGCCCATGACCTTCCTGCGTTTTTCGCGCGGCTTCGAGGCGGAAGCCGACTACCTTGGACTGCAGTACATGTATAAAACAGGCTACGACCCGCAGTCGTTCGTTGCCTTCTTCGAAAAACTGAAGGCGCAGGAGAAAAAGAAACCCGGATTCCTCTCCAAGGCCTTCAGCACGCACCCGCAGACGCCGGATCGGATCAGGATGTCTCAAGAGGAGATGGGGCACTTGCTGCCTCCGAGGCAGGAATATATCGAGGACACCTCCGAATTCGAGGACGTGAAGGCGCGTCTGGCGGCGATTGAGAACCGCCACAAGGTTCAGAACCCGAAAGAGAACCGTCCGACGCTGCGTCGCACCACCGGACCAGATGACCAGAAGAAGGACGATGGCCGGCCCACGCTGAAGAAGCGCGGGGACAGCTAGCGGCTGCCAGGCTGATGATTACGGGCGCAGGGGCGCGGCTCCTGCGCTTTTTGTTTGCGCGGCAGAGCTTCCCGGCTGCCATCTCTTAGGAGCCAGGCCCATCAGGGATGGCTGATTATCGCCTGAGCCAGCACCCAAGCGATATAAACCAGCACCACGGTTTCGGCCAGGTCGAAGGCCTGCACGCCGGTTAGAATGCGGGTGCGGGCGGCTTCGCCGCCGGCCTTGGCCAGCCACCCGGGGCGCGCTTCGGCCAGCGCCCAGCCGGCCAGGTGCAGCACCGCCATGCCCACCAGGGGCGCCAGCAGGAAGCGGCTGCGCTGCCAGGCCACGTACGCCATCAGCCCCACGTAGTACATGGCTTCAAAGCGGAAGATGCTGAGGACGCTCAGCCAGCGCGGCGCCATTCCACTCCAGGCGCGCTGCAACAGCCGGCCGCTGGTCAGGTGTACCATCACCATGGCCAGCGTAAAAAGCAGCAGCAGCGCGGTGGCGAGTTTCATCCCAGCCCGGCTTGGCGCAGTTGTTCTTCGCTCATGCCGAAATAATGTCCCAGTTCGTGCATCACGGTTTTGCGCACTTGCTCGCGGATTTCCTCGTCGTTGCGGCACACCGCTTCAATGTTCTTCTGGTACAGCACAATGCGGTTGGGCGCGGTCACAATATCCCACACGCTCTTCTGGGTGGCCGGAATGCCCTGAAAGATGCCCAGCAACAGCCGCCGCGGGCCGGCGCGCGGACCATGGCGCAGCCGGGCGTGCCCTTCGGGCTCATCCTCCACCATGATCGCCAGGTTTTCCAGTTTGTCGCGAAACATGGCGGGCAGCTCCCGCAGGGCTTCCTCCATCAATTCGACGAAACGCTCCCGCTCCATACCTGTATGGTAACCGCAGCCCGGCGGTTAGGGGAGAGCTGGGGCGGCAATTCCGCCGTGGTTGATGTTATCTTGCAGGCCAAGGAGACAGCGTGGCGACGGGCGGCAATAACATCGGCGCGGGCACACGCCCCCGAGCCGCGTTCGTGGTGGGCAGCGGTCCCAACGGGCTGACGGCCGCTATTACTCTGGCTCAAGCCGGCCGCCGCGTCACTGTTTTTGAAGCGGAACAGAGCATCGGTGGCGGCTCCCGCTCCGCCGAACTTACCCTTCCCGGCTTCATCCACGATATTTGCTCCGCCATTCATCCCCTGGGCGCCGGGTCCCCCGTTTTCACCAGCTTCCCCCTGGAGCGGTATGGCCTGGAATGGGTGCACCCGGCTGTGCCGCTGGCCCACCCGCTCGATGACGGCAGCGTTGCCGTTCTGGCCCGCTCGGTGGAGGAAACCGCCGGCCGGCTGGGCGCGGATGCCGGAAGCTATCGCCGGCTGGTAAATCCCGCCGTCGAGCACTGGGACGAGTTATGCGGGCTGGTCATGTCCCCGCGGCTCCCGCGCCATCCCTGGCTGTTGTCGCGCCTGGGTTGGGCTGCCGTGCACCCGCTGGCCAGGCTGGCGCGCGGCCGCTTTCGCGGGGAAGCGGCGCGGGCATTGCTGGCCGGCCTGGGCGCCCATGCCATGCTGCCTCTGGAGCATGTGGGCACTTCCGCCATCGCCCTGGCGCTGGGTGTGGCCGGCCACGCGGTGGGCTGGCCTTTCCCCCGTGGCGGCGCGCAGCGCATCACTAACGCGCTGGCTGCCTACGCGCAGTCTCTAGGAGTGGAGATCCGCACCGGGACCCGCGTCACCTCTCTCCGTGAACTGCCGCGGGGCGCCGAAGTGCTCTGTGATGTGACTCCGCGTCAGTTGCTGAGTCTTGGCGGGCAGGACCTTCCACCCGCATTGCGGCGTCGGCTGCGGCGCTATCGCTACGGTATGGCTGCCTACAAGGTGGATTGGGCATTAAGCGCGCCCATTCCCTGGAAAGCGGAGGATTGCCGGCGCGCCGGAACCGTTCATTTGGGCGGCACGCTGGAGGAAATTGCGGCGGGCGAGCGCGCCATCTGGCGGGGGCAGGCGCCGGAGCGTCCCTTTGTCCTGCTGGCGCAACACACGCTTTTCGATTCGACCCGCGCGCCTGCGGGCCAGCACACCGCCTGGGCCTACTGCCATGTCCCCAACGGGTCGAAAGAGGACATGCGGCCGCGCATCGAAGCCCAGATCGAGCGCTTTGCCCCCGGCTTCCGCAACCTGATTCTGGCACGCTCGGTCATGCCGCCCGCAGAACT
>DASVBI010000306.1:0-4072 GCA_036375915.1 Terriglobales bacterium
GGTGGATGGCCACCAGCAGCGTGGTAAGCCCGGGCAACACGGCCACGTGGAAGCCGAAAAAGCGGCTCAGGGTGGCTCCGGTCACCTCCTCGCCGCCGCGCAGGAAAACCATGAGCCGGTGGCCGACGAAGGGCACCTGCCCTGCGATATCGGTTCCCACCTTGGTGGCGAAGAAGGCCAGCGTGTTCCAGGGCAGCAGGTAGCCGCTGAAGCCGAAGCCCATGGCCAAAAACAGCAGCAGCATGCCGCTCACCCAGGTCAGCTCCCGCGGCTTGCGGTAGGCGCGCAGGAAGACCACGCTGAACATGTGCAGGAAGGCGGTGAAGATCATCAGGTTGGCCGCCCAGGAGTGAACCGAGCGCACCAGCCAGCCGAACTGCACCTGGGTCATGATGTACTGCACGCTCTCAAAGGCTTCGTTGGCGCTGGGGCGGTAATAGAGCAAAAGAAGAATGCCGGTGCAAACCTGAACCCCGAAAAGGAATAGCGTGATGACGCCCAGAAAATACCAGTCGGAATAGCGGTGGATGGGCACGGTCTTGTGGCGGAGGGGAGCCCGCAGTTCGTCCCAGCCGAAGCGTTCATCCAGCCAGTTGCGGATACGAGCGAAAGGCATCTATGCCTCCCGCCGGCGGCTGACGATGATTTCGTCGCCGCGGACGTGGACGTCATACTGCTCCAGCGGCCGGGGCGGCGGGCCAGAAAGGTTGCGTCCGGCCAGGTCGTACATGCCGTTGTGGCAGGCGCACCACACCTGGCGCAGGTCGCCGCGGTACTGCACCGTGCAGCTCAGGTGGGTGCAGGTGGCGGAAAGAGCGCGGTATTGGCCGTCTGCGCCCAAAAGGAGCAGGCCGGGGCGGCTGCCAAAGCGGAAAATTTTGCCGCTGTTGGGCCGCAATTCCCCCACCTTGCCCGCCACCACCGTGTCACCGCCCATGTCGGTGATCCGTGGCGGCACCAGGTAGCGCAACACGGGATAGAAAAACGAAACGGCGGAGGCAAACAGGCCGCCGCCCAGCAGCATGCCCAGAAAGCGCCGTCTTCCCGGCGCCGCTACTTCCCCTTGTGCTTGTGAAGCGTTCATAGTTCTTGCCCTATTGTTTGCGGCTGGCAGCGGACTTGGCCGCCGGCCGGTCTGAAAGCGTTCCGGCGCGCCAGATGAGCCAGCCCAGCAAAACGCCGAAACCGACAAACCAGATACAGGTCCCAGTCATCCAGTAGACCCAGGTCAATTCGCTTTCCGAGCCGGTAAGGAACAGAATCGCTCCCGCCACCAGCATCGCGAGGCCCGCAAACCCAATGACGTCCGTGCGCCGGAGCATGACGCGGCCTCCTTGTTTGCGGGTCCGGCGGCAGCGGCCCCCGGCGGACTCGCGCAGGCCCAGATTTAATCACAGCTTGATGTGATGTTATGCAGCAGGGCGTCACGGTCTGTCTGTGACCGGCATCACCGTCCGGTTGTGGCCTGGGTCAAGGTTGGCTGTGATAAGGAAGAACTTCTTCGCCGGGGATGGACAGGGCGCAGCCGAGTGGTGGAGCGGCGGGGGTTCCCCGCGTGGCGCGGTTACCGAGGTCACATTTGACGCGGCTCGGCAGCGGTCTAAACTTGTGCGATGGACACTTCGCCCAACCCGGGCCCTACTGGGCAGAACCTGAACGCCGCTTCCCCCGAGCCCATCGGTCCGGGCAGAGGCTCCTGGCGAGTGCTGTGGCTCCTGGGTCTGGTGGTGGTGCTGGTGGCGGCGTCGGGCACGCCCACCGCCCGCGCGGCCTGGCAGCAGGTGGCGCAATTCCTCAGCCTTCGCGGCAAGCCCGTGCCGGCTTCCGCCAACGTTCTTTCGGAACACGAAACCGAAGAACTGGACCGCATGAGCCCGCAGGCGCAGGCCGGTCTGCTGCTGGAGCGCTCCATCAATCATTACAAGGGTGCGAACGACCAGATCGCGGCGCGAGCGGAGCAGTGGCGGGGCAAGATCACGCTTGATAGCCGCCTGAGGAACCTGTTCGTTACCGCGCTCAACTCTGACGATCTGCGGGTGCGGGCGGCGGCCATCGAGGTGGACCTGGCGGCGCGCAACCTGGAAAAAGCCACAACCACGGTGGACCGTTTGGAGCCGGACGCGCGCTCCGGGGAGCAGGGGCCGCGGGCCAACGCGTTGTGGGATGTGGGCCTGCTGGGCGGGCGCGGCATTGAGCCGGAGCGAAGCACCCAGATTCTATTGGCCTCCATTCATGATTCCAACATCAACATCCGCTACTGGGCGGTGGAGGGCCTATCGTATCTTGGCAGCGATGAAACCATCGGCCCGCTGCTGGACGTGCTTCACGATGACCCCTCGCCCATGATCCGCGAGCGCGCCGCTTGCGCCCTGGCGCAATCGGGCATGCTGAGCGAAAAGCAGCGCCGCACGGCCGTGCCCAAGCTGCTGGATTTTGCCGATGACCCCGCGCTGGATGGGCAGACCCGTCTCTGGGTGTTCCAGGCGCTGCGCGACATCACCGGGCAGAACCTTCCTCATGATGCTGCCGCATGGCGCAACTGGTATAGCTCCAACGATGGGCGCTGGAATCCTGTAACTCACGACAGCCAGTGAACTTCGTAGCCGTATTGTCGCTGTCGCTGGCGGCTCACCTTCGACGGGGGCGACGGTTTTCTTTTCCGGTGCCATATAATGCCGGCATGTGCCGTCCAATGCTGCTGTTTTTTGTCGTGTGGGCTGGTGTGGCTCACGCAGCAGTCACGCACATTCCGATCAAATCGGGAGTGGTCCTGAAACCCGGAGAGGCATTCACCATCACGGTTCAGGCCACCGAACCGGTGGAGATCGGCTGGCTGGCCGTGCAGGCCAAGCGCTGCACCACCAACTGTGTTCAGGCCACGGACCTGACTGGCGGCATCCACTACTCAATTGCGACGCCCCTGGGCGCTTCGAAGAAATACCAGCCCGTATCCGGGAAAGTCTCGGTCGAATACAAGAACCTGTCCGGCGAACCAGTCACCATCAACATTTACCGGGTCAAGCGGACTTGCGAGGCCGAGGCCTGCAAGTTCCTCGCGCCAGGTCAGAAAGGCCGCTGGCTCGTATTCAAGGTGGACGAGTTCAGGTCTATTGCCACCAGCAAGGATGGGTCTTACTCCACGATCTCGGGGGTAGCAGAATCGGGAAGGCCCTTCAGATTCAGAGCGGTGTGGTGGACGGACGAGAAACCCGCATTCTCGGTCAACTGCTCCCCCTCCATCAAGAAATTCCTGGACAATCACACGCCCAGGGAGCAATACCGCCCTTACGTGATTTCGGGACAGGCCGTGGGCGAACCAGTCAACATCATTTTGACCTCGATTGACACGTGCGCGCCTAAAGCAGCGCACTTCGGCGTTCCTGAAAACAACGTCTTCAAATAATCTTGCCTGACGATCTTCGCTGCTCCCGACGGCAACACCCCCGTCGTGGGCCTCTCTTTACAGAGAAGCGGCGGTATTCTATGGGCTTTCTGCCAAACAGGGGGAAGGCTGGGGATTGTGAAGGGCGAGGCTGGCGGATTTTGAGCATCACACTAGCATGTGACCGGCGTGGCTGCAGGAGCGGGGAAGAAAGGAAACAATGAACAGTTTGCGGGCCTCGGCAGCCCGTTTATGGAGGCGGGGCATGGCCGGCCGGGTAAGCTTCGGCCGCTGGCTGGGTCGTATAATGCCCTGTTTATGTGATGGCTACGATGAGCAAAACCATTCCTGTATTGCGTTTGGCTCGCCGCATGTCGCGGCTGGGCACAGAAACCGCTTTTGAAGTGCTGGTCAAGGCTCGCGCCCTGGAGCGGCAGGGTAAGCACGTGGTGCACCTGGAAATCGGCGAGCCCGATTTTGCCACCCCCTCCAACATCGTGGAAGCCGCTGTTGAAGCCCTGCATAAGGGTTGGACCCACTACGGCCCTTCCGCCGGACTGCCCGACCTGCGCCAGGCCATTGCCGATGAGGTCAGCCGCAGCCGGGGGGTGCCCGTGGCGGCTGATGAAGTGGTGGTCGTGCCCGGCGGCAAGCCCATTATTTTCTTTCTCATTCTGGCGCTGGTGGAAG
>DASVBI010000167.1:0-6130 GCA_036375915.1 Terriglobales bacterium
AATCCAGCAGCGGCGAGTCGAGCACGATGCCCGAGCCGAGGTGTACGTTCAGCGACATCACCTGGCGCTCGCGCAACGGGTCAATGGATGGATTCGTGACCTGGGCAAAGCGCTGCTTGCAGAAATCCCAGAGCGGGCGCCGCTGGCGGGAGAGAAAGGCGGGGGGAGCATCGTCGCCCATGCTCCACACCGCTTCCTTGCCTTCCTGCATCAGGGGCTGAAAGAGCAGACGGAAGCGGTCTTCGGTCCAGCCCAGGGCGGTCATCGCGCGGGTACGCTGGGGCGTGTTCGAGCGCGCCGCTTCAGCCGGCCCGCCGATTTGCGGGATAGTTGGAGAGCCGGAGGGCTCGCCGGTTTCCGGCAATGCCGGCCACTGCCAGGGGCGCAGCAGTTTGCCGTTCTGCAGCAGCAGCAACTGCCCGGGGCCGAGGCGTTGCCGTTCAATAACGCGCTGGCCGTGCAGATCGGCAATTCCGGTTTCCGACCCCACCACCAGCAGGCCGTCGGCGGTCAAGGTGTAACGCAGCGGGCGCAGGCCGTTGCGGTCGAGCTTGGCGCCCACCGCGGAGCCGTCGGTGAAGACCAGAGCCGCGGGACCGTCCCAGGGCTCCTGCCGTGGCGCCTGCGCGGCGAGGAAACGGCGAACTTCGGGCGGCGCCTGCGCACACTCGTCCTCCCAGGCCGGCGGCACCAGGGTGAGGGCGGCAGCATCGGGCGCATAGCCCTGGCGCAAATACAGCTCCAAGGCATTGTCCAGGCTGGCGGAGTCGCTTACGCGCGGTTCCAGCAGACGGACATCCTCGGGAAGCTTCAGGGAATGGCGCCATTCCCTCTGCCGAGCCCACAGCCAGCGCCGGTTGGCGCTTATGGTGTTGATTTCGCCGTTGTGGGCGGCGAAGCGGAAAGGCTGCGCCAGGGCCCAGCTGGGCTGAGTGTTGGTGGAATAGCGCTGGTGAAAAATCGCGAACCAGCACTGGAATTCAGGGTCGTTCAGGTCGCGGTAGAAGGCGGGCAGCTGGTCGGGCGTGACCAGCCCCTTGTAAACCACGGTTCTCGAGGAAAGAGAACAGAAATACGCGCCCGGCGGGAAGGCAGCCTCGGCCTGCTTGCGCATGTGAAACAGGCGCATTTCCAACTCCTCGCCGGAGCTGCCATCGAGCGCGGCAAAGAAAAACTGTTCTATGAGAGGGAGGGTGTCGCGTGCCCGGGGACCGAGGATGGAGGAGTCTGTAGGCACCGTTCGCGAGGCCAGGCAGCGCAAGCCGCGCGCGACTGCGGAAATTTCAATGCATCGGCGCGCCGCTTGGGCGTTGTCGGGACGCAGGAACGCCATGCCCAGGCCGAAGGCGGCGGGAAGCTGGAGGCCAGCGCCCCCCGCCCAGGCGCGAAAAAAACCTTCGGGAATGGGGAGCAGAAGGCCGGCGCCGTCGCCGCTGCGCCCGTCGGCATCCACGCCGCCGCGGTGCGCCAGGCGCAACAGCGCCTCCAGCCCCCTCTGCACGATCTGGTGCGATGCCCGCCCGTCCATCTGGGCGACAAAGCCGACACCACACGCGTCGTGATCCACACCCCATTCCGACATGTGACATGAATAAGGTGGAAGCGCTGTGGAAGTACAATCGAAAATTTCGATGGCAGGGATGGAATTTTCCGGTCGCTGGGGAAGAGGTTCAAATGCGAACGTTGGCAACCGGCGTTCAGAATCAGAATGAGAGTTTTGCCGGCCCACCATCCACCGGCCACGGAGCACTTATTGCTGGTGGAGCAGCACTACATCGGAAGTGTTTTGCGTGCGGGCGATGGCGAGAGTTTTTCCGTCCGGCGACCAGCGGAAGACCAAAATATTTTCCGAGGTGAAGTTGGTGATTGGATGCCCGGGTGAACCATCGAGCGGCTGGACAAAAATGTTGTCCACGCCTTTATCGCGAATAATGTAGGCGACCGCTTTTCCGTCGGGCGTGAAGCTCAGATTGTTGACAAATACCCCATTCCCGGCTGCCCCGCTGATGCGCGGATCAGGCGCAAAAACATGAGGAGAGGATTGCGCATTGGACTCCAGGGCAACCTCAGCCAGCACGCTCTCCGCCGATCCCGGGTCCTGCGAACCGCTCACGTCGGCATCCAGAACCATCTTCTTGCCATCCGGCGAAACCGCGTGGCCAGCCCCCATTCCATACATCATGGGAACGTCACTGCCGGGGACAGGTTGAGATTCTCCGCCCGCTATGGGAACTCGCATGGAGAAGTGGGGTGAGCGGCCGCTATTGTAGTAGACCCATTTTCCGTCCGGAGAGCACACGGGATTGTAATCGAAAGTACCGTTGGTAAGTTGCTTTAGATTGGAGCCGTCGGCATCGGCTCTCCACAGCCAAACGCTGTTTGTGCCTCCGTGAAACGCCCAGGCGATCACCAGATGGCGATCGCCACAAGTGGTCAAATCCACGATCCAGGCATTGGGATCGCTGAGGAGGGTGGTTTCGACCGTGCCATCTGTGCGCATTCGCCGCACGCTCTGCCGGTCAGATACGAGCAACTTGCCGTCGCTGCTCCACGCCACAGCGGCTACATCCTGAGCCTGAGGCAAAGCTTGGGCCGTCACATTTGTGGCGAGACCGGCGCCGGGAAGCAAAACCAGGCTAAGTGACTCTCTGACTTGAACGGTCGCCGCAGTCTTGCCGTCGGCCGATACGCTGAGGGTCGCGTAATCATTGGTATCGCGGGTAACAGGTTTAATCGGTCCTCCGGCGGGGGAAATCAGGCCGATTTGTGCGCGATTGTAGCTCGGCCCTTTTTCCCGGTACATGGCAAGCAGCCACTGCCCACCCGGGAGCCACCAGATGTCGTGTACCAGCGAATCGCGGAACGAAGCTAGAGGCTGAGCCTGCTGGCTGGCCACGTCGAACGTCTTAACCGACCCTAGCGCTTCTCCCTGCGCGTACACGCTGTAGGCGAGGCGTTTTCCGTCCGGCGACCAACTCACAAAGCGAGGAAAATCGTCGGGCTTGACGGGCGCTATGCGTACTATCTTTTCCTCGCTGCCATCCGGATTGGCAATCAACAGGCGATACTTGCCAATCTCTGGATCGTTGGCGCGACAATAAGCGATGTGACTGCCATCAGGAGAGAAGGTGATACCCGTATCTACATCCTTGACAATGATCTGTGGAGTACCGCCGAGAACCGGGGTGCGATAGAGCCCCCACGAACTCTGGGTGGCGATGTCCGCTTTGCGGAAGTAGACGTAATTCCCGTCCGGAGAAAACGCCAGTGATGTGTAGACAGCAGCGGCCGGTGGGACAATCTGGGTGTCGCTGCCGGTGGGCACGTTGCGCAGCCACAGGCTCTGCAGCCCGCCGTCGTTTTGCACGTTCAGGATGTACTTGCCATCGGGTGAAATCGCGGCCGCCAGCGCCTTGCCTGTGTTTGTCACCTGGGTGATGGTGAAATTTTGAAAGGGAGCTGGCCCGTTGCGGCTCAGGAAGGAATAAACCCCGAAAGCCCCGGCCGCCAGCAGGAAGACAGCAATTACGGCAACGGTCGCAATCCCAAATTTGTGTTCCCGCGCCACCGCACTGACGCTCGACGCACTGGCGGGGCTGGCCTGACCACCTGCGGACTGTAAGGAGGAGATCGCTATAGGCAGCGAGGCCGATGACGATCCGGCACTGTGCGGGGAAGCGCCGGCGGAGACTGTTTGCGCTGCGGGCAAGTGACCCGAACCACTGTCGCGCTGCAGTCTTTTTAAGTCGCTACGAAGGTCTGCGGCGTGCTGATAGCGCAGGTCGCGGTCCTTTTCCAGAGCTTTGTTGATGATCTCTTCCAGCCGTGGCGGCACATCGGGATTGAGGCGCAGTGGCGGTACCGGCGCACGATTAAGAATGGCATCAAAGATGACGGCCGATGTATCACCCCGGAAGGGCACAGTTCCAGTCGCCATCTCGTACAACACCGCGCCAAAGGAAAACAGGTCGGTGCGGGCGTCCAGTTCCTTGCCCTTGGCCTGCTCCGGCGACATGTAAGCCACGGTTCCCACCGCCGTGCCCGGACTGGTCAGGTGTTCCACACTCACCGCGGCGGTAGCTTCAACTTCCGCCACCGCTGCCTTGGCCGGCGCCAGCGTAAGCTTGGCCAGCCCGAAATCGAGAATCTTGGCGTGCCCCCGCTTGGTGATGAAGATGTTCGCCGGCTTGATATCGCGATGAACGATGCCTTCGCTGTGAGCGGCATCCAGCGCATCCGCGATTTCAATGGCTAGAGGAAAGATCTCCTCGGCTTCCAGGCGACGACCGGAGATCTTGTGTTTCAGGGTCACGCCATCCAAAAACTCCATGGCGATAAAAGCGTGACCGTCCTCTTCGCCAATGTCATGGATGGTGCAAATGTTGGGATGGTTCAGGGCCGAAGCCGCCTGCGCCTCCCGCCGAAAACGGGCCAGGGCCTGCGCGTCGCGGGCCACCTCCTCGGGCAGGAATTTAAGGGCGACGAAGCGGTGCAGCCGGGTGTCCTCGGCTTTGTAAACCACACCCATCCCGCCACCACCCAGCTTCTCGACAATGTGATAGTGGGAAATCTGCTCAAGCACGGAGAACAGGCGCCTTTCGAGTCGGCTAATCTTAAGTAGGAAACATTGGTCCGTCAACGAGCTTGTGCGGAGTGCGGAAGCGCGGGCCTGGCCTTTTAGCTATGTAGTTTCCCTCTCCGCGAACTAAACTGGAACGCCACCATGGCGAAAGCCGAACACGTCGTTCTGGGAGTGGATATTGGCGGCACCAAGGCCGAGGCCGGCCTGGTCAACGCTTCCGGCGAAATTCTGTTCACCGCCCGCCGCCGCATGGTGGTGAACAAGACGGCTGAAGACGGTTTGCGCGCGGTCACCGACGCCATTGAGGCCGTCCTCGCTAACCGCCGCGCGCGCGCCGTCACCGGCATCGGCATCAGCGTGCCGGGCTGGGTGGATTCGCAGCGCGGGGTTCTGCTCAGCGCCACCAACCTGCCGTGCTGGCGGAACTACCCGCTGGCAGAAAAAATTCAGCAGCGCTACAAGCTGCCCACCTGCCTGGCCAATGACGCCAACGTTGCCGCCCTGGCCGAGGCGGTGTGGGGCGCGGGCGTAGGCTACCGCAACCTGTTCTACGTCAGCCTGGGGACGGGCATCGGCACCGGCCTGGTGCTGCAGGACCGGCTCTACTACGGGCGCACCGGCGCGGCCGGCGAAGGCGGGCATATGACCATTGACTTCCACGGCCCGCAGTGCGCCTGCGGCAAGCGCGGCTGCATCGAGATGTATGCCTCGGGCAGCGCCATTGGAGCACGCGCCCGCCATCTGGTTGGCCACAACTCGCGTACCCGCATTCTGGAACTGGCGGAGGGGAAGACCGCCGCCATCACTTCCGAGATTGTGGGCAGGGCAGCCCTGGATGGCGACGCCCTGGCCAACGAAATTCTGCGCGAGGCCGCCGACTATCTCTCGATCTGGCTGGGCGACATCATTGATCTGCTGGAACCCGAGGTAATCGTGATCGGCGGGGGGCTGGGAGAACTGATGGGCTCGTTCTTCAATTACATTCGCGGCCGCCTGGAAACTTCCTCTATCAGCCCCAGCCGGCAGCAGATTCCCATCCTCAGCGCGCTTTATGGAGCGGAGTCGAGCCTGGTGGGATCGGCGGCCTTGTGCCTGCCGCGCGGGCAGGTGTGGATGGAACGTTCGCGCAAAACGGCAAAGGGGAAATGAAGCCGAATCACGGCCAGCGGCTGGCGGGCTTGAGCCGGCGGATGTGCTGGGCCGCCTCCGGAGCGGAGTGCCGCTCCGCCACTTGGGCGCAAAGCTCAATACATTCGCGCAGCATATCTTCCATGGTCGGCTCGCGCCGCTCTGCAACATGTTGTGGCTTGGGCGACTGCACTCCTGGGATGGACTGCTGGGCCGGTGCCGCCATCATGGGTCTCCAGCCTCAAGGCTAGCGCCCCGGCCCGCCTGTGGAAAATTACCGAGGTGGCGGTACCATCGGGGGCCCACCCCATGAAAACCGCCGAGGACGCAAAGGACGCGGAGAAGCGCACCTTCTGCTGCTGATTCCTGGCATGAAATCCTTTGCGCCCTCCGGGCCTTTTCGGCGCATGTGACAGGTAG
>DASVBI010000450.1:0-3780 GCA_036375915.1 Terriglobales bacterium
CTGAAAAGAAATGCCCAGGCACGCTCCAATTTTCGCCAGGCGCTCAGTCTCAATAGCAGTGATCAAGACGCTCGCCTCGGCCTCGAGTCCCTGGCCGGTGAAACCCGCCACCAGTTGCGCATCGGCAGCGATTTTGATGGCTTCAACTACACCGGCACGGCCGCAACCGAAAGCCTGTCGCTGGCCTCGCGTTGGAATTCTTCCTGGGCCACGAACTTCTCTTTCGACGTCTATCAGCGCTTTGGCCAGCGCGCCGGAAAACTCACCGGCACGGTCACCCGCAACCTGACCAGAAATAACTGGCTTACCGTCGGCGGGGCTGGCGGGCGCGATCACGGGGTCATTCCCAAGTCGGAGGCCATGTTCGGCTACGGTCACGGTCTCCGCCTGGACAATCCATTTATTCGCGGCATCGAGGCTTCCTACGACCAGCACTGGTATTGGTATTCGACCGCGCGCATTCTCACCCTCGGCGGGACGGCCCTGGTCTACCTTCCCCGCGACTGGACCTGGCTGCTCTCCATCAATGCGGCCCGCAGCACCTTTTCTGGTGTGCCCGGCCACGACTGGCAGCCCAACGGCCGCACTCGCCTGGGCTTTCCCCTGGCGCGCCGCCTCTCCGGCAACCTGATGTTTGCTGTGGGCTCGGAATCATTCGCCGAAATTGACCAGACCGGGCGCTTTGCCGCACGCACCTTCGGCGGCGGTTTGCGCCTCGCTCTTAACCATACCCAGGACATCACCGGATACGTCGCCGCCCAGGACCGTTCCCAGGGACGAAGCGAGACCAGCGGGGGAGTGAGCTATGGCTTCCGCTTTTAAGGCGCTCCCCGCCGAACTCGTGCTCAAGGGCATTTTCGCCTCTGCCGTCGCCATCGCTTTACTCATCGCCTTTATCGTTTTCCGGCGCTGGTACCGCGGCCGCTATTTCCAGCGCCTCAATCGCTCTACGCTGCAAATCCGCGCGCAATGGCCGGAGATCGTTAGCGGCTCCGTTCCTCCCCAACAGTGGCGCGCCAATCCCTTCACCTCCGCCATCGTGGAATCCATCCTTCTGGATAGCATCGAGGTTGCAGGGACGCACGAACTCCCACAACTCCTGCATTGCCTGCGCGCCAGCGGATTGCTGGACGAAAGAATCTACCAGGCCCGGCACTGCAAGGGCTGGAACCGGCGCGTTGCCCTGGTCGCCCTGGGCCGCACGCGAGCCCCGGAGGCGGTGCCCGCTCTGGCTGAAGCTCTCAGTGATGCGGGCAGCGACCCCGATACCCGCATGGCCGCCATCCGCGGCCTCGGCCGCAGCGCCCTTCCCGAGGCTGCCGTTCCCATCATCGAAGGCCTGCTCTCCGGAGCGCTCGCCGGCTTCCCGGAGTTCCCCATCAAGAATGCCCTGGCCAATTGTTGCCGTTCCAGTGGCAAGCTCCTGGTCAACTATTTGCCTTCTTCTTCTGGACCTGGCCGCGAACTGCTGGCCCGGGTGCTGGGCGAATTGGCCTCGCCGGAACTGGGCGACGAACTCCTGGTGCTGGCCACCGACCCTCTGCCCGAAGTGAGGGCTTCCGCGGCCCGCGCCCTGGCTCACGCTGATCCCGACCTGGCTTTTCCCACCCTCAGCGTGCTGGCCAACGATCCCGAGTGGTTTGTGCGCCTGCGCGCCGTGGTGGCCGTCGGTGTCCTCACCGACAAACGAAAAATCCGCGTCCTGCTGCGCGCCGTCTGCGACCTCAACCGCCACGTTCGCCAGCGTGCTGCCACCGTGCTCGCCAGAATGGAGCCCGACCTGCAGGAGATTCTGGCCAAAATCGTGGCCACGGAAGACCGCTATGCTCTGCAGGCTTTCATTTCCGAGCTGGACCGTTCCGGCAGGTTCGACGCTGTGGTCAAGGCCCTGGAATCCCAATCCGACCGCCGCTTCGCCGCGCCCATCCTGCTGCACTCGCTGGAGCGGGGCAAAGCCAGCCTGGAACTGCCTGCTCAGGCCGGCGCCCCCCCGAAGGTTTCGTCCTGATGTCCGCCCTGGTCCAGTTCCTGACGCTGCTTCTGTTTCTCTACTACTTTGCCTCCAACGTCGTTTATGTCTTCCTGCTGGTTACGGCCATCCAGAAAAGCCACTCCCACCAGCAACGGCTCAGCAGCATTCGCCTGGAGAATCTTTCCCAATCGTCCTTTACTCCGCCCATTTCTCTGGTGGTTCCGGCGCACAATGAGGCGGGAAGCATTGTCGAGTCGGTTGGCTCGCTTCTGGAATTGGAGTACCCCAATCTCGAAATCATCATCGTGAACGATGGCTCGAAGGATGACACCCTGGAGCGGCTGGCCCGCGCCTATGAACTCGTGCCGGCGCACATGCTTTACGTTGCGGAAATCCCCACCGCTCGCGTCAAGCGCCTGTACAAGAGCCTTCGCCAGTCCCGCCTTCTGGTCGTGGATAAAGAATCAGCGGGCAACAAGGCGGATGCCGTCAACGCCGGCTTGAACGTTTGCGGCTCGCCCTTCGTCTGCGTGGTAGATGCTGATTCGCTTCTGGAACGCGATTCCCTGATGCGCATTGTTTCCGGAATTTTTTCCGACCCCGGCCGCGCCGTGGCTGCCGGCGGCATCGTGCGCGTGCTGAACGGCTGCAAAGTGGTCAAAGGCCGCCTCCAGGATATCTGCCTGCCCCGCCGCCCCGTGGAAATCCTCCAGGTGGTCGAGTATTTGCGCGCCTTCCTGGTGGGCCGGGAAGCCTGGGCTTATTTCAACATGCTGCCCATCATTTCCGGCGCCTTCGGCATTTTCCGCCGCGACCTTGTGCTCAGCATTGGCGGATTCCGCACCCAAGCCATCGGCGAGGATATTGACCTGGTCGTCCGCCTGCATCGTTATCTGCGCGACCACGGCATGGAATACCGCATCAGCTTTGTTCCCGACCCCACCTGCTGGACGGAAGTGCCCTCCGATTTGAAATCCCTGGCGCGCCAGCGGGCACGCTGGCAGCAGGGGCTCATGGATACCCTCTGGCTGCATCGCGACATGCTGTTTCGCCGCCGCTACGGCCGCATTGGCCTTTTCCTTCTGCCTTACATGTGGATCTTTGAATTGTTTGAGCCCGTCATGGAACTGGCCGGGTATGTCACCATACTGGTCGCCGCCCTGAGCGGCAGCCTCAGCCTGCGCCTGGCTTTTGAGTTCCTGATGTTCGGCTATGCTTTCGCCACCGCCCTTTCCGTGGGCGGCGTCCTTCTGGAGGAAATTACCTACCGCCGCTACGGCAACTGGCGCGATGTTTTACGCCTGCTCGTGTTCTGTTTCCTGGAACATTTCCCCTATCGTCAAATGAACCTGCTGTGGCGGCTGCAGGGAATGTGGCGCTACTTCCGCCGCGACACCTCCTGGGGCGAATTGAAAAAAACGGGTCTGTCCCAGTCCGCCATGCCGGCATCCCCTCAGCTTGAAAATGCCAAGAGTACGGTAAGGAGTTGAGCCTCGCATGACTGCAACCGACCAGCTCAAACACGAGGATCCCACGCTGCTGGAAGCCGAGTTACGCGCCCTGGAAGGCCGCGATTTGCAGCTCTGGTCCCTGGTGGGCCTGATTGCTCTCATGCTGGCCACCGGCTTCTTTGCCTTCCTGGTGCCTCGCGTGCTCTGGCACGCCAGCACTGCCCTTGTGACTCAGCAAAACCTCCCCGTGCTCTTTCTTGGGTTGCTGGTTCTGCTGATTCTGGCCGCCATTTACATGGTGCAGCAGAGACTTAAGCTCACTCGCACCCGCCGGGAACTCACCACCCGCTTGCTGCA
>DASVBI010000634.1:0-6361 GCA_036375915.1 Terriglobales bacterium
CGCCCAGGTGCGCAGCGCTCTGCTCGAATACCTGGTCGCGGGTCGGAAACTCAATCTGTTGCAATCCGAGGAACGCCTGCGTGCGCAACAGGTTCAATTGCTGGAACAGCGGCTGGCCGTGGGCATGATTCCCCGGCCTGAGGTGGACACAGCCCGCATGCAGCACACTCAAGCGCTGCTGGCAGCGCAGGCAGCGGAAGGACGGCTCTCACAAGCGCAAACTTCGCTGGCGGCTGCCATTGGCGTGCCCACAGCGGGCTTAAGCGGGACCAACTTACTATGGCCGGCGTTTGACCAGCCTCCGGGCGCCGCCTCCTTCACCGCCGCCGGCATTCAGCGGGACGCGGTGCTGAACCGCCTTGACGTACGCCGAGCGCTGAGCGATTACGCCGTAGCCGAAGCCGACCTGCGCCTGCAAATCGCCAGACAGTACCCAGACTTCAATCTGGGACCGGACTATGCCTTCGAAGAAGGCGCGCACCTGTTTTCCGTCGTGCTCGGCCTCACCCTGCCCGCCTTCAACCGCAACCAGGGCCCTATCGCGGAAGCCAAGGCCCGCCGGGAAGAGATGGCGGCGCAATTTCTGTCAGCCCAGGCTGAGGGAATTGCGCACAGCGAACAGGCGCTGGCCCGCTACAACGCGGCCCTGAAGCAACTGGCGCAGGCTGGCAAACTCCTGCAGCAAGCACGCACGCAAGAGCAGGCGGCGCAGGCGGCGTTGAGGGCCGGCGCCGGCGACCGTGTCGCCTTAAACGCTGCGGAGCTGCAGACCGCCGTCACCACCCTGGCCCAACTGAATGCCCTTCACGAAACTCAGCAGGCCCTGGGCGACCTGGAAAACGCGGTGCAGCGCCCGCTTGAACCGGGAGACATTCAACCTTTATCGCCGCAATCGCCGCTGCTGAACGCGGCCAGGAGGTGAGGGTTATGAGCCAACGCACCAAGTGGCTGCTGGCGGCTCTGCTCGCGGTCTCGGCGATTTCCGTCATCGCCGTTGTCTTCATGGCCGCCCACCGCCCCGAGAGCGACGAAGATGAGGAGGAGGCGGTCAAAGCGCCCTCCCATGTACAGGTGGAAAACGGGCGCGCGGTGCTCCGCCTGAGCCCCGAGACACAGGCCCGGGAAGGCATTCGCGTGGAGCCGGTTCAACAACAAACCAGGCGCGCCGAACTGCGGGGAGTGGCCGTCCTCTTGCCAGCTGGCGAACTGGCCGGCCTGCGCAACAGCTATGTGGCAGCTCGCGCCAGAGTGGCGCGCGATGAGCTGCAGATAAAAGTGACGCGCAGCCAGTACCAACGTATCAAAACGCTTTACCAGCAGAATCAGAACATGTCGCTGAAGGCGATGCAGGATGCGCAGGCGGCCTATGGCGCCAGCCAGGCGCAGATCGAAGCCGACCAACAGGAAGCCGAGCTTCAGTTGGATACCGCTCGCCAGCGCTGGGGGCCGGTGGTCGCCGGATGGGTAGCGGACAACAGCCGCTCCCTGGCTGAGGTTCTGCAGCAGCGCTCATATCTTGCGCAGGTGGTATTTCCACCCGGCGAAGTCGCCAAGCCACCCGCCGCACTTTCGCTGAGTTCGCCCGGCAACCATCTCGTCCCAGCGCGGCTGGTGAGCTCGCTTCCGCAGGTGAACCCGCAGATCCAGGGCGTCAGTTTTCTCTACCGTCTAGCCAACCGGCCCGGTTTGGCCGTGGGCATGAATCTGGTGGTATTCGTGCCTGTAGGCCCATTGCTTGAGGGCAGCGTGGTTCCCGAAACCGCGGTGGTGTGGTGGCAGGGAAAGGCGTGGGCCTACCAGGAAACCTCGAATAACACGTTCGCCCGTCGCGAGGTACCAACGGGAAATCCCTTGCCCGCCGGCTATTTCGTTCCCGGCAACGCGTTCGCTCCAAAAACGAAACTGGTTACGGCTGGAGCCCAGGCGCTGCTTTCAGAAGAGTTCCGCGGCCAGATCCAGGAGGAGGATTAGCCGGCCATGCTCACCGCCATCGTGGGCTGGTCGCTGCGGCACCGCGGAGTTGTGGTGGCCCTGGCCTGCATTCTGCTGGGCTATGCCCTCTACTCGCTGGGACAGGCCAAGTACGATGTTTTTCCCGAGTTCTCGCCGCCCGAGGTCGTCATCCCCACCGAAGCTCCCGGCCTGGCGCCGCAGCAGGTCGAACTGCTGGTCACGCAGCCCATCGAGAATGCGGTGGTGGGCGTGGCGGGAGTGCGGTCGGTGCGTTCCGCCTCCGTCCAGGGCCTATCCGTAATAACCGTTCTGTTCAACTCCAACACCAATGTTTATCTCAACCGGCAGGTGATAGCCGAGCGCCTGTCCACCTTGAGCGGCTCGCTGCCGGAGGGAATCACTCCCAGCATCGCGCCACTTACCACTTCCACCAGCGTTGTGATGGCTGTTGGCCTGATCTCGCGCACGCAGTCGCTCATGCAGCTGCGCAGCGTAGCCGACTGGACCACGAAGTTGCGCCTGCTGGCGGTGCCTGGAGTTTCCAAGATTGCGGTTTTTGGCGGCTACCAGAAGCAGTTCCAGGTGCAAATCAATCCTCAGCAACTGACCCAGCATGAGATTGGAGTGGAGCAGGTGCTGGCTGCCGCCCGCCAGGCCACCGGAATCCGCGGCGCGGGATTTATTACTACACCCAATCAGCGAATGATCGTGCAGTCAGAAGGGCAGGCAACCACCTCCGCCGAGTTGGCCCAAACGGTTGTCCTGCAGCAGCAGGGCGCGAATCTGACGCTGGGAGACGTCGCCAAGGTAACCGCTGGAGCAGCGCCACGCCTGGGTGCTGCCTCGGTGATGGCCCACCCGGCGGTCATGCTGATGATCTCCGCGCAGTATGGCGCCAACACTCTGGACGTAACCGCCGGTCTGGACCGTGCGCTACGGCAATTGCAGCCTACACTGGCAGAGCAGGACATCCAGATTGACTCCACCCTATTCCGGCCGGCGCGCTTCATTGATACCGCCCTGCATAACTTGCGCTCCTCTTTGATCGTCGGTGGAATCCTGGTTATCGTCGTTCTCTTTCTATTTCTATTCAACTTGCGCAGCGCGGCGATATCCTGCGCCGCCATTCCTCTCTCGCTGCTGGCGGCGACCATCGTCATCGAGCGCATGGGCTACACCCTGAACACCATGACCCTGGGTGGACTGGCAATCGCCATTGGCGAGGTGGTGGACGATGCCGTAATTGACGTGGAAAACATCTACCGGCGCCTGCGCCAGAACCGCAAGCTGCCGCAATCCCGCTCCCTGTTCCGAGTGGTGCTGGATGCGTCCCTCGAAGTGCGCGGCGCGGTCGTCTATGCCACCTTCTCCGTGATTCTGGTTTTCCTGCCCGTCCTTACCCTGAGCGGGGTGGCGGGACGCATCTTCTCGCCGCTGGCTGTGACCTATATCTGGGCCATCTTGGCGTCGCTGGTTGTCGCACTCACGGTCACTCCTGCTTTATCTATGATGCTGCTGCCGCGCGGGGAATTGCGAGCCGCCGACCCGCCGCTCGTGCACTGGCTCAAAGACAAATACGAACGGGTGCTTACCCGGGTGGAAGCCCACCCCGGTGCGGTAGTCGGCACAGTCGCTCTGCTGGTGTTTACGGCCCTGCTTGCCATTCCTTTCCTCGGCGGCGAATTCCTGCCCAGCCTGCGCGAAGGCCATTTCGTGGTGCACATGACCGCCATGCCCGGCACCTCGCTCGACCAGTCCATGCGGCGCGGGGATGGGGTCAGCGAGGCGCTGCTGCGCATTCCCTACGTCCGCGAGGTCGGCCAGCGTGCGGGCCGGGCGGAGTTGTCGGATGATTTTTCCGGCACCCACAGCAGCGAATTCGAAGTTGACCTTAGGGATCTATCCGGAGCCCAGACCGACAGGGCGCTCTCTGACATTCGCCACACCCTGGCCAGCTTTCCCGGCGCGGCTTTCTCCGTCAACACCTTTCTCACCGAGCGCATCAACGAGATTCTTTCCGGCTACACCGGCGCGGTGGTGGTGAATGTATATGGACCCGACCTGAACGAACTCGACCGCCAGGCGGGGCGCATTGCCGGCGTGCTGGCCAGGGTGCCGGGGGCGCGCGAGGTGCAAATCCAGTCTCCTCCCGGAATGCCGCAGGTAGTGGTTCGCTTGCGCCCGGCCGATGTGGCGCGCTGGGGATTTGATTCCGTGCAGGTGCTGGACGTTATCCGGACCGCATTTAGCGGCGAGGGGGTGGGCGAAGTCTATCAAGGCAACCAGGTATTCCCGGTCTCAGTCATCCTGAACCCGGCAGACCGGAAATCGGTGACGGATATTGCTTCCCTTCCCCTGCGCAGCCCGCAAGGCACCTACGTTCTGCTGCGGCAACTCGCCGATGTGTATGAAAGTTCGGGACGGTATGTGATCGCGCACCGGGGAGGGCGCCGGGTAGAGTCGGTGACCTGCAATGTGGCCGGCGGCAATATCGCTTCCTTCGTGGCCACTGCGCAGCGACGCATCGCAAAGCTGGCATTGCCCGCGGGCGATTATGTGGAGTTCAGCGGCACAGCGGAGGAGCAGGCGCGTTCGCAGCGCGCTCTGCTGGTTCATTCCCTGCTGGCCGCCATCGGCATAATCATTCTGCTCTCCATCGTGGTGCAGAACTACCGCAACCTGCTGCTGGTTCTAGCCAACCTTCCGTTCGCGCTGGTGGGAGGCATTTTTGTGGCGCTGGCCACCGGCGGGAACCTGTCGCTGGGCTCGCTGGTCGGTTTCGTAACCTTGTTTGGCATTACTCTGCGCAATTCCATCATGCTCATTTCCCACTACGAGCACCTGGTGCGGGAGGAAGGCATGGAGTGGAACTGGGCCGCGGCCCGGCGCGGCGCATCCGAACGGCTCTCGCCCATTATTATGACCGCGCTGGTCACCGGCCTCGGCCTGCTGCCGCTGGCCCTGGGCAGCGGCGCTCCCGGCCGCGAGATCGAAGGACCGATGGCCATCATCATTCTGGGAGGGCTGGCCACTTCGACGGCGCTAAACTTGCTGGTGCTGCCCACCTTGGCGCTTCGCTACGGCCGCTTCCAACCGGCTCGCGCAATCGGGGAGTGATGCTATGAACGCCACCTTACTCAAAGCCCTGCTGGGCCTGGTGCCGGCATCCCTGCTTTTGGCGGGATCAGCGACCTTCTTCTTGAAACGAAGGAGCACGGGGTCCGTTCTGCAACTGCTGGGGGCAGGTTCTCTCCTATTGGTAGTTCTCGCTCACCTCTGCGAGGGCTTGCATCTTTTCCCCGGCATGGGCTGGGGACTGGAGCACAGCGCCGCCCATTATCTCGATCTGGGCAGCGCGGTTCTGTCGCTGGTGCTGTTTCCCGCCGGCTACTTGCTGCATTCCTTGGCAACGTAAGATTGCGGAGATTATTTGAGACTCTTCTTCCCTCCGTTTTCCGATCTGTATGTGCTTGCAGGTACAAAGGTTGGTAGCGCTACCGGGAATCGAACCCGGGTTTGAAGATTGAGAATCTTCCGTCCTAACCCCTAGACGATAGCGCCACTGGGCGAGACCTTTTGATTATAACAAGGCTCACCAGGGTCAGTTCGCGGGTTTCAAGGTTTCAAGGGTTCGCAGGTTTCAAGGTTTCAAAAATCGCTCGGCTGCCCCAAGCCGCAACTGCCCTCTCCGAAACTTTGTAACCTTGAAACTCTGAAACCTGCCTGCAATTGGAAACTCGAAAGCTGAACCCGAGCCTTTACTCCGCAAACCTGCCGTAATACACCCTGGTCTTGTACTCCCAATCCACCAGCCCATCCTGCTGGTAGCGGCTGAAAATCGTCTTCAGCTCGCTGCGCATCTCATCATGTCCCGGCTGCCCGGCGGCGGGCACATAGGAAGATGACAACCAGCGTCCTTGCACCCCTTCCCAATCGAATTGCTGCCGCATAAAGAATGTGTCCTGGCGGAGACGGCCGGGATGGAAAAATTCGTCCAGCGCCGTCTCCTCCACGTTGCGGTGGTCCACCTTGAGGTAGTCGGGCGAGTAGCGGTGCAGCAACTGCTCGTAGTCGGCCAGGAAGGGAGTGGAGGTCAGGCGCTCGTTCCACACCAGCGCCACCCAGCCGCCTGGCTTCAGAATGCGTTCAAATTCCGCGCGCGCGCGCCGGCGGTCGAACCAGTGGAAAGCCTGCCCGGCAGTGATCAGGTCCACGCTGCGGGGCGGCAACCCGGTGGCTTCGGCGCGGCCTTCCTGGCTGGTGAACTGGTCCAAGCCGCGCAGGAATTCCTCGCCGGCAGCCCGCATGGCGGCATTGGGCTCGATGCCGAACACGCGGTTGCCGTTCTCCAGAAAAATTTTAGCCAGCAGGCCGGTGCCGGAGCCAACGTCAGCCACCACCCACTGCG
>DASVBI010000644.1:0-2280 GCA_036375915.1 Terriglobales bacterium
TTGAGAACATCACGGCGCACGAGCAGGATGTGCTGGCGTACGCCACGGAGAAAGTTGCGGCGCTGCCGGGAGTTCGCCTGATCGGAACGGCGCGGGAGAAGACGGGCGTGCTTTCCTTCGTGCTTGAACCCATCCACCCGCACGATATCGGTACCATTCTCGACCAGGAAGGCATCGCCATCCGCACCGGCCATCACTGCGCTCAACCGGTGATGCAGCGCTTTGGCGTGCCCGCCACCGCGCGCGCCTCGTTCGGCCTCTACAACACGCGCGATGACGTGGACGCCCTGCTGCGCGGGCTGAACCGGGTGCGGGAGGTCTTTGCCTGATGGCTGACCTGCGCGATCTCTACCAGGAAGTCATCCTGGAGCACAGCAAGCAGCCGCGCAACTACCGCGAGCTGGGCGACGCCAATCACAAGGCGGAGGGCTACAACCCCCTGTGTGGAGATCACTTCACGGTTTACCTGAAGATGGACGGTGAGAAGATTCAGGACGTGAGCTTTCAGGGCTCGGGATGCGCCATCTCCAAGGCTTCAGCTTCTATGATGACGCAGAGCGTGAAAGGCAAAACGCTGGCCGAGGCGGAGAAGATATTTGAGCGATTCCACAAGCTGGTAACCGGCGCCGGGCACAATGGCGACCGGGAGGAATTGGGCAAGCTGGCAGTTTTTTCCGGCGTCTCCGAGTTTCCCGTGCGGGTGAAATGCGCCACCCTGGCCTGGCACACCCTGCACGCCGCGCTGGAAGGCAAGCAGGAAGCCATTTCCACGGAGTAGTTATGAGCACCACCTATCAGCCAATACGACTCAGCCGCCCGGTTGAGGTCACGGAAATTCCCAGCGGCATCCGCGGGCAGATTCCCGAAGGCACCGTGGCCAAGGTCATGCAGTCGCTGGGCAATGCCTACACCATCATGACCGAGTACGGCTACATGTACCGCATTGACGCCAAAGACGCGGACGCACTGGGCATTGAGCACACCACGACGGAAAGCGCGGCCGCAGCCAGTGGCAAGTTCAGCGAAGAGCTGGCCTGGGAAGAGCTGAAGACGGTGTACGACCCGGAAATCCCGGTCAACATCGTGGACCTCGGGCTGGTTTACGAGTGCAAGGTTGCCGATTCCGAGCAGGGCGGCAAGAAGCTCGACGTCAAGATGACTATGACCGCGCCCGGCTGCGGCATGGGCAACATTCTTAAGGCCGACGTGGAAAATCGCCTTTCGAAGTTGCCGGAAGTGAAAGAAGTGAACGTGGAAGTGGTATTCGATCCGCCCTGGACGCCGCAGCGCATGACCGAAGCCGCGCGCCTGCAGCTCGGCCTGGACATCTAGGGAAGGCTGACCAGCCTCGCCTTGCCCAACTGATGCGCGTTAAGCTGGAAGCTCTGGGCAACGGCAACTCCGGCCGTGGCTACTCCAACTGACCTTACAGATCGGGAGCGCGGGCTGTCAGGTGCCCGTTTCTCCGCCTTTTCGCCAGCCTCCCTTGCCGGGGACAGCGCCTTTGCGAACGACACGACCGCGGTTGCCACCACTCCCGCAAGAACTACAAGCAAAACCGGCAGAGGAGCAATCGGTTCCGGCCCCGGTCGCGGAGGGGTCCGCACCGCATCCTGTGCCACCTGCCTGGTGGCTACCGCCTTGTTCTTGTGGGAACGCTTTTTAGTCCGGACGTGGGCCGCTGCCGAGCCGGACACCAGAAGGAGCGCAAGCATCGTGGTCAGCAGGCGTTTTCCCATAGTCGCTCCTCCGGAAGACAGTCTAGAGTGGCTGGAGGGCGCGGCCAAATAGCTTCGGTAATGACGCTATTGACACACTCGTAATTGGCGAACTGGTTGAAAACAAAGCCCTTCCCTGGCAGCCCACCCCCCTGGACGCTAGCAGTTTAGGGCGAAGCTGCTCGCCTGCAGTTGGTCCCGGATATTTGAGTTCAGCAGAATTCTGCGTCGCCAGCGCCAACGCTGGCAGGATTCATCCTGAACGGCTTCAGTTGTGAAGGATCTAGCGCGAACAAGTGAAACCCTCGATCAGGTCACATGCACGTCAGCGAGGCGTTGCCGCTGATTTTGGGCGAGGTGTTGGTAACCGTGTCGGTCACAGTAATGGTCAAATTCGTGGGAGCTGTGGCCCTGATCGTCACCACACCCGCACGTACGCAAGTAGCGGTGCCGGAGTCGCTGATGCCGGCGACTAAGCCGTTGGAAGTGGCCCAGGTAAGCCCGTCGGCCTGAGTGAGCGTGCGGCTGGAGTGGTCGCTGAAGGTGCCGGTCGCCGTATATC
>DASVBI010000448.1:0-3621 GCA_036375915.1 Terriglobales bacterium
CTACCTGGACCTGTGTGAACTCCTGCCCATGTTTAAGGTGCTCCACGTCATAGCCCCATAGTCTGGTTTGCGCCTTAAAGTACAAACTGCCATAGGGTGGGCTGCTGCGGTGGTTATCCGATTCCTCACTGTAGATATACGCCGGCAGCCACATGCCGGGCTGAAGGTTCAGACGCCAGCTATCGAAGTGCAGGTAATAGCTGTAGCGCGAGCGGGGGGTGTAGGTGCCGTTGAAGCGGACAATGTTGAAGTCGCGGTCCTCGACCCATATCCTCCCAGTGAACAAGCCTTTGGGGGCATGCTCTTTCGGCTGCACGTCAACCACGATGCAGCGCACCTCGCCCAGGAACTCTTGGCGGACGAAATTAAAGTAGTAATTGCTCTTCTGGAAGTTGGCATCCAGCATAACCATCTGGGCGAATCCTTGAGGCGAGAATTGTCGCGAGAAGGCCGCCCGGAAAGGCGCCAACAGCTGATGGCGAAGGCCGGGCTGTTCGTTTTCAAAAAGCTGGTCGCCGACTTTCTTATTGAAGTCAAAACGCCCGAGGAAGTAACGGTCGCTCACGGGCACCAGATTTTCGTCTTTGTTTTCCCGAAGGTTCTGGATGTAGGTCTCAATCAGCGGGTGCATGCGCTGCATGTTGGCCACGAAGACATGTTCGCGCTCGACCACACGGTCCACCATCTCATCGAAGGAGACTGGCGCCAGGATGGTGAACGAGGCTTTCCTGGTTACACCATAATTGCCGTAAATGGTGACGACGGAGTCACTTCCGCCCACGGCTGTCTTGCTAACCGGGGTGGTGATGGTGAAGCCGGCGCTAACAGCACCGGCGGGCACAGTGACGGCAACAGGAAGCCTCGCGCCGTCCGCGGGATCGGCAGCCAGGGAGACCGCCAGGTCGAACGGTGCCGGGCGGCTCAGCGTCACCGTGCCGCGCAATGAGTTGCCGGCGACAACGCTTGCGACATTGAAATTGATTTCGCTTAGCGCAGGACTCTCCGCGCCCCTAGCCACAAGACCGGCAAAACATACCAGAAACGACAAGATAACTGCTTTCACAACGCGCATAGTTCCTTCCTACGAAGCAAGCTGAAAAATGATGTGCACCACAGCTGTGGAATCAACCGGCTGGCCCGCATGCAAAGCCGGCTTAAACTTGATTTGCTCAGCGGCTCTCACCGCCTGTTCGTCCAGTCCATAGCCCAAACCCTGCAGGACGCGAATAACATGCACCTGGCCGCTGGCACGAAAAAGCACCTCCAGGCGAACCTCTCCGTCAATTCCCCGTTTTCGTCCGTCTTCGGTGTAGGCGGGCGTCGGCTTGTAAAGGATCGCGACCGGAGTACTTGCTACCTCCAGACTCGCCCCAGCTTGGCGCGGCGCAGATGACCCGTACGTGGCATCGAAGCCCGCCGTGCGTACCGAGCCCTCATTTCTTCGAGAGGCAACCGCGATCCCATTGCCAAACCCAGCGCTTACGACTACTCCCGCAGTGGCGCCCCCCGCCCCGTTGCCCCGGCCAGAGCCGTTGGGCAAGTCAAAGGCTCCCGCGGCCGCCAGGTTGAGTGCGGCGGGAGTACGGCTGGAGCGGGGAGAAGCACCTTCGGGATCGCCGAATCCCCCGGTTTGAACTGTTGCTGCCGGCCGAGTGGTGGTCGGCGCCGCAGAGCTTCCGGTCGAGAACGTGTTAAGCGCAACCACCTTGGGCGGGGTGGCGGTGGAAAGCTGCGGCAACTTGCTCTCCATTTTGAGTTCGGGGACTTTGATGTCGGGCTGCGGCTTGCGGACCAGAGGAGGAGGCACGGCCTTAGCAACCGTCCATGCCTTTGTTATTGGCGCTGTGATCGCGTTGTTAACCTGCAACTGGGGATTGATGTGCTGTGGCGCCAACGGCAACTCAGGCTGGTAACGTACAAGGCTGGTGAGCACGTAGTGACGCACGGGAGGACGAGCCTTGGGCAATACTGCGTTCAAGGCCAAAAGCGTCCCGACTAAAAGAACCTGCAAGCTCCAGCCAGCCAAGAAGCAGCTGGAACGAGGCGGCTGTGCGGGCAGCGGGCTAAATAACGAAGATTCCATTTCCACTTCTCCAGCTAAACGTGCTGTGAACTGCGATCTCTCGTCATGCTGCAAGTCTCACCAACGGCAAGTCAGGGTCAATGAAATCATGGTTGCCGCAAGTACGATCCACTTTGGCGTCCGAAAAACCTGGCCATCAGATGAATCAGGCCAGAGATGCTCCCGAAACCGACATAATGCATGCTACATACCTGCCTTTCTACCCAACAGATTCCAGCCGTACCAGAAATTCATAAACACGCTGAGAGTTCCCGCTGATTGTCCGGAATACAAACGGCTCTCATGGAGATAGCCAATTCCGAATTCGGTGTAGGCTTGCCCGTGTGTGTAGGCGAGCTTTACGCCGCTGCCGTACAGCGCCTTGTTATCCCAGGAGAACCCCTTGCTATCGTGCGAGAATGTGGCCTCGACATAAGGCACGAATGCCTTTTTGCCGAACCTTCTGGCGACTACTCCCTGCGAAACATAGGCCTGACCGATCCAGTTGCCCTGCTCGACCGGCGATATGTTGCCGAAGCTCGCCCAGGAAGAACCGGGAAAGCGGTTCGACTTCTCAGCAACGGACTGCCAGCCAAACCAGTCCTGGACATACAGGACCAGCCCACTGCTCTGCAGACTGCTGAAGCGGTCCTGGTAGGTGTAAGCTGAACCCAGGCTTACCACGCCGTTACGGAAAAACTTATTCAGCTTTAATCCCGCTTGCGGCTGGATCTGGTTATTCCAGTCGTACCCTTTTGTGTCCAGTACCAACCCCAGCGCAAGGTAAGGTGTCAGCGATATCGAACCGGACCGACTGGCAAGAATTGCTGCATCCTGTTCCACGTAAGACTGGACGTATCCGTTGTTGTGCTCGACGGGACTGAGGTTGCCGACGGTGGTCCACATCTGACCTGGCAGTCCCATCCCATCCACCACGCTGCCCTGCAACGCCGGAGCAGCCGCCTGCTGCGCCGCGGAAGCCGAGGCCAGCAGAAGCACCAGCAGCAATGCAAGCCAGATGTTGGTCGGAATGATCTTAGCTGTCATTAGTTGGCCTTCAGAACAGGTATCTCGTTGCTGCAAACCATCGCCTCACATGCTGTCCTCGGACGACCGTGTTCCAGTAGCTATATATAAATACGGAACAGTCAACAAAGCGCATCACCACATAAAGCGGAGAGCAATAGAAGACATCCCGCCGCCCGTCGCAGAAGGCGCACACCAGCGACAAAACCACCAACACCAGCCAATCGAGTCCAACTCCGAAAAGGGCAATCCGCGGATAGAAGGTGATCCACAGCGGAACCAGGAGGTACAACATGGCAAACAGCAGGCCCTCCCCCATCAGCAGCTTGTATTCCCAATCGATTCTGGTCAGCCCGGTCCACATGCTGTACTTTCTGCCGGTCTGCCACGTGCCTGTATCCCAGCGATAAAGCTGCTTGGCATAGTCGTGCAGGGTCCGCGGGTCTTGGGTGGAGACGAGCGCGTCCTTCTGGTAAACGATCCTGCCCAGGCGCTTGCGATGGACTTGGATGGTGCAGTCCATGTCTTCAACT
>DASVBI010000103.1:0-2103 GCA_036375915.1 Terriglobales bacterium
ACCTAGACAAAGTGCTCCAAAGGCACTTGACCTACCATTAGTCGACCGCCCAGTCGGGCCACATCTTGGATCCTTCGCTGCGCTCAGGATTTCGCCTGCGGGCTCCCGCTTCGTTCACGCCCGCATTACGGCTCAACCTGCCATTAGTCGACCGCCCCAAAAAACCAGTGGTCAGTAGCCAGTGGTCAGCAAACCTTCAATCCGCGTATCGCCCAGAATTAACGAGCAGGCGCTGCGACCAGCAACTGCTCCCAGTACTGTTCACGCGTCACGGTGGTGGTCACATGGGCGCGAGTTCCTTGAGCCTGCAAGCTGGCGGCGGCTTTCTCGGCGGCTCCACGGGAGCCGAACAGGCCGTAAATCGTGGAACCAGACCCTGACAAGGAAGCATAGCCGGCTCCCTCGGCTTCCAAAGTGCGCTTGACCTGTGCCAGTTCGGGATGCTTAGGAAACACGACCTGTTCAAAGTCGTTCGCGATCCCGGTACGGACAAGGTCGAGCAGCTGGGTCTCGGCCCGGCCCCTGCCCTCCGTGGCAAGGACACCGGAGAAGAACCGCCCGGCCGCTTGGTCAGGCCGGGACAAAAAACCGTTCAAGCCCAGAAAAACCGCTGAGCCAAACACATTGATTCTATCGGAGGGCGGGAAAGGCGTCAATTTTGCCGGATCATGTTCACGGTCCCAAGCGACGAACGCCTGCGGTGTGGAGACGGGGATGCCGGGTATGGCCAGCACACACGTGGTGGGTGGCAATTCAGGAAGTGAATAGACCTCCTCCCCCCGGCCCACTCCCAGCACGGTTCCGCCAATCAGGAACAGGGGCAGGTCGGAGCCCACTTCGGCAGCCAGGCGGAATTTTTCGGGCAGGGGCAGTTCGAGCCGCAACTCGCGCTCCAGTGCCAGCAAGCTAGCGACGGCGTTGGAAGAAGCGCCCCCCACACCGCCCTGGACCGGCAACTCCTTCTCGATAGTAATGCTCACCCGCCGGCTCATCCCCAGCCGCGCCATCGCCCGCTCGGCCATGCGCCAGCAGGTATTTGTACTGTCCAGGGGCACGCCGGGAACATTGCAGCGCAGTTCGATTCCGGCGCCGCTGCTCACGGTGACAGTGACGCGGTCATGCAAGCCAATGGTCTGGTAGACAGTGCGCAGTTCGTGAAAGCCGTCGGGCCGCCGCGCCCCAATGCACAACCCGATATTAATTTTGGCGAACGACCGGACGGTGGTGGGCATGCAGAAGGATTGTACAGTCTCGGGAAACATGGCGTTTCCACGGGACGGGACACATCTGGGCCCGGGAAACGCCATTCGCGGGCGACGGCGCCGGCGCCACAAACCAGGGCCGAACCTCTTGCGAGGTTCGGCCGGAGAAAGAGTTCAGACAGCGGTTAGAAGCTCAACTTGAGCGCGAACTGAATTTGCCGGGGCGCGCGCGCCGCGGTCAGGAAGCCGAACTGCGAGGCTCCCAGGACGGTGGAATTGTTGCTCTCCTGCGGCCCCGACTTCGACAGCAGGAAGTTGGTGTGGTTGGGGAAGTTGAAGAACTCGCTGCGGAATTCCAGCTTGGCACGCTCGGTAACCGAGAAGGTCTTGAAGATGGAAGCGTCCCAGGTCTGGGAACCCGGCCCCAGAACGGAGTTGCGGGCGGCATTGCCGAAAGAGCCCAGCGGCGGATCCACGAAGGCGCAGGTATTGAAGAACGTCCCCGGCAGGCAATGCGGGCTGCTGTTGGGATCAGCGACCACATTGGGCAGTTGCCCTCCATCGGAGTTAGAGAAACCGCCGTTGCCATCCACAGGGGTATACCAATTGCCGGAGGAGATGGTGGTGATGCCGGCCACCTGCCAGCCGCCGAGAATCTGCTCGACCGCGCCGCTGGCCCCGCTAAGGTAGCGCTGGCCATGGCCGATAGGCAACTGGTAGATGTAGCTCAAAGTGAAGCGGTGGCGCACATCGAAAGAGGCGTGACCCCATTCCCATTCCGGGTGCTTGAACCAGCGGAAGCCGTCATTGTTCTGCGAGCCGAGGTTAGCGTTGGAAGCATTGTCCTCAGCGTTGGAATAGGTATAGCTGGCCAGCAGGGAGAAGCCGTGGGTGAAGCGCT
>DASVBI010000393.1:0-2080 GCA_036375915.1 Terriglobales bacterium
CGCGAAGTGGTGGCGCAGATGCAACAGAGATTCGCGGGAGTGCTGGTGAACCACAAGGATCCACTGGCCTCGGTCACTACGGTGTTAAACCGGCTGGTCGCCTATGGCGAGGCGCGCTCAACGGCGAACCAGAGCGGCAAACGAGTGTGGGAGTGGGTAGCGGAGAGCCCGGATAAGCAAAACGGATCGCGGGTGGCGCTGCCGACGGCCTGATTCCCGAGGATTTTCGGCATCGGCGGTTAGGGTTGCGTGTAGAGCCGTACCTGGAGATTTCCCTCAAAGCTCCGTTCCCGCTCCAGACCGTAATTTCGCGACAGAAACTGCTCCAAGGCGGCGGTAGTGGGATCGGCCGCGCCGCTTTTGAGCTGGTTATGCGCCAGCACCAGCCAGACCCGCGGGTAATGAGCGGGAATGGCGTCTAGCGGTGCGTTCTTGGCATTGGCCAGAAAATCCAAGTAGGAGAGCTTATTCGCCCTCCCGTAAGCGGGGAAAATCACGCGCATTTCGCGGCGGGCCGGCTGCTGCTCAGAGTAATACTCAAAGGGCATGCGGGCCTGCGCGGAGTGGAAGAGAATCCCGTCGCCCGACCGCGCGTTCTTCAAAATGAATCCAGTAGCGTCCCGCCAGTCTTCCCTCCCCAGATCGAAATCAGCGCGATAGTACGCCAGCGTTCCCCGCAGCGAAAGCGCCAGCAAGCTGAGCAGCAGAAGGGCTGCCACCCAGCCCGGGCGCAGACGCGCCAACCCGGCGGCGGCGAGAAGCGCCAGAGGAGCTACGCAGGCAAGCAGGTAGCGCGGGAGAAACACCGGGCGAATGAGCGAAAAAATGAGCGTGATCGCCACCGGGACCAGCAACCAACTGAGCAGGAAAAGGTAGCGCCAGGAATCAACGGCTAAACTCCGCCTGCGCGCCCTTCCCCCTGCGGCCAAAGCAAGCGCACAACAGGCCACATACGCAAGCAGGAGCGCATCACCGCCGTTGCCGGCCAGTTCAAGCAGGAAGCGGTGCAGATCGGCAACGCTGGGACGGGAAATCCAGCTCAGAGGCCCGGTTCCGCGGGAGACAATGAACACCGCCAAGGGAAGAAAGAGAAGGCCGATTATTTTCAGACAGCGGCGGAACTCGGCCGCGATGCTGGCATCGGCTCGCAGGAAATAAAAGGCGGCTCCTTTTGCCACCACAACCAGGACGGAAAAGAGGTGGCTGTAGATGGCCAGCACGGAGCAGACGATGTAGCCGGCCCAGCGGCGGCGCCCGGGCTTCTCAATCGCGGCCAGGAGGAACAGGCACGACAGCGCGGTGAGGAGCACGTAAAGGCTATAGCTGCGAGCTTCCTGGGCATAGCGCACCTGCCAGGCGTGGACACTGAAAAGGGCGGCCGCCAGCAGGCCGGCGCCTGGAGTGAACAGGCGCTTGCCGAGCAGATAGATGACGGCGATAGCAGCTATCGAGAAAATTGCCGAGAGCGCGCGCACGAAATAATCGCCTCTGCCGAAATACAGCCAAAGGCGCAGCAGGCCATAGTAGAAAGCCATGTTGGCTTCGCGCCGCCACAGAATGTGCAGCAGGTTGGATACGTCGAGGCGGGAGATGGTGACGCTCACGCCTTCATCCAGCCAGAAACTTTTGCGGGTGAGATAAAGAAAGCGAAGGACCGTTCCGCCGACGATAACGCTCAGCAGTAAAGCACAACTCAGGCCCGGAGAGAGTTCGCCTTCGTTCTGCCGGATTGTTTCAGGGGATGGGGCGGCCGGCCTCATGTGCTGTCATTTTACGCGGCGCAGCCAAATTCATTCGCCGCGGATGAACGCGGATAGACGCGGATGGTTTTTTATTGCAATATCGACTCGCATTGTTCCATGTTCATCCGCGGCGAGGAAGTTCGTTCTTGTCTCAACACGCGGGCGAGGGCGCCCGCGCCACACAGCCCTTTCCGATGTAAACATTATGAAATCCACGTTTGTCGGGGTTAATCCGCGGAGAAGAAGTTCGGGCTCAGCCGCCGATGTGGACCATGGTGCGCGAGGGAGGCACAAAATCGGGCTCCCCAATGTGGTGGCGAGCTTCCTTGCGCTGCATG
>DASVBI010000561.1:0-2012 GCA_036375915.1 Terriglobales bacterium
GTGGCTGGGCTATTTTTTGATCTCGCCCCTTCGCCGCCTGCAGCTCAATCCCGCCAAGCTGCTGATGCCCTGGGTGCGCCAAGGCATCACCGTACTTGAGCCTGGACCGGGCATGGGTTTCTTCACGATACCCCTCGCCCAGCTGGTTGGACCCAGGGGACGGGTGATAGCAGTGGACGTACAACCCAAGATGATCGGCAAATTGAAGCGGCGTGTGGCCAAAGCTGGTCTGGAAGACCGAGTAGACGCACGTCTGGCCGCCGCTGAGTCTTTAGGAATCAAAGACTTGGATGGCAAAGTAGACTTTACCCTGGCTTTTGCCGTGGTGCACGAAATGCCCTCCGCCCGCCACTTCTTCGCCGAGAATGCCACCGCATCCAAAGCTGGCGCCCGCCTCCTCCTGGTCGAGCCTGCCGGCCACGTGACGGCCGAGGAATTTGCGGCGGAATTGCGGCAAGCCGCCCAGGCCGGCTTTAAGGTTCTGGAGCGTCCTCACATTCGCCGCAGCCAGGCAGCGTTGCTGCAAAAAAGCTGATTCTCGATACGCGGCTCTCCGAGTCTTGTCAGCAACTTGCGGCATCGAACCCACTGCATGTACTTGCTGGCGCCAGCATGCGAGAGCATTGCCCGCACCTCTAAGAAGCTGGAAAAGACGCAGATCGTAGGCGGCTACCTGCGCTCGCGCAGCGCGGATGAAGCGGCGGTCTCAGCGGTGTTTCTCTCCGGCCGCCCTTTCCCCGCATACGAACAGGCCACACTCGGCGTAGGCGGCACGCAGTTGTGGCGCGCGGTGCAGGAGTTGTCGGGGAAAAGCGAGGCCGCCATGACCGCGGCTTATCGCCGCCATGGCGACCTGGGCGCCGCCACGTTTGACGTTCTCTCCCCGCAGTACAAACCGCGCACCGGCGAAAACCTCAGCGTAACCCAGGTTGAGCAGGCCTTCCGGAGCATCGCAACCACGCGCGGCGCCGCTGCCAAACTCAAACTGGTTCGCGATCTGCTGGCCGAAGCCACGCCGCTCGAAGCCAAGTACCTGGTCAAAATCATGACCGGCGACCTGCGCATCGGCATGAAGGAAAGCCTGGTGGAAGAGGCCATCGCCAAAGCCTTTGGCAGAGAGGTGCGCGCGGTGCAGCGCGCCAGCATGATGCTGGGCGACCTCGGCGAAACCTGCCGCCTGGCTCTTGCTGACCGGCTGGGAGAAGTCCGTATGCGCTTGTTCCACCCCATTGGTTTCATGCTGGCCAGCCCGGTGCAGTCGGCCGGGGAGGCGTTCACCTTCTTCCAGCATGCGCAGGTGGAAGACAAGTACGACGGCATCCGGGCACAAGCCCACTGCCGCGACGGGGAAGCCCGGCTGTTCTCCCGCACGCTGGATGAAGTGACCGAGTCCTTCCCTGAGCTGGAGGAAGCGCTGGGGGAATTTCCCGGCGAAGTGATTCTCGATGGGGAAATCGTGGCCTGGAGGCGCGCCGCCGATGAAGCCTCAGAATCTCAGGCTCTACCGTTCTCCGAGCTGCAGAAGCGCCTGGGCCGGAAGCAGGTGACGGAAACGATGATGCGCAACGTGCCGGTCGCCTACGTGGCGTTCGATGTCCTTTATGCTGACGGGGAACTGGTCATAGATCAGCCGCTGCGCCGGCGGGCCTCCATCCTCGACGGCGTATTCGGACGTGCTCGCCGCCCTAGGGTTGTGCGCGCCACCACTCCCCAGGGGCGGCTGACCTTTGAGCCGGCGGTGGAAGCGGAAACACCAGCCCTGTCGGAGGTTGTGCGCGCCCCCGTGCTGCGCGCCAACTCCCCCCAACACCTGGAGGAGCTCTTCGCCGCTGCCCAGGCCCGGGGCAACGAGGGCCTCATGATCAAGGATGTGGAATCGCCCTACACGCCCGGCCGCCGGGGACAATCCTGGGTGAAATTAAAGCGCGAACTGGCCACCCTCGACGTGGTCGTCACCTCCGTCGAATATGGACACGGCAAGCGCGTAAACGTCCTCAGCGATTACACCTTCG
>DASVBI010000573.1:0-3337 GCA_036375915.1 Terriglobales bacterium
AGGGCGGAGCAGAGCTCCGGCCCCACACAAGCACCGGCAGCGCAGGCTGGATCGCCTGGCGCGGAGTATCCCGCGGTCACCATCACCCTCGCCAAGCGCAAGGGCACCAACGCCAGCATCATCGCTGATCACGCCCTGGCCCGGGTGCAGGAACTTCGCGGCAACCTGCTGCCCAATGACCTGCAGGTCACGGTAACCCGCAACTACGGCGAAACCGCGCGCGACAAGTCCAACGAACTGCTCAAGCACCTGCTGCTGGCCACGCTCTCGGTCACGCTGCTGGTGGCGCTGGCCTTGGGCTGGCGCGAATCGGGCGTGGTGCTGCTGGCCGTGCCTGTCACCCTGGCGCTCACCCTCGCCATCTTCTACTTCTACGGTTACACCCTGAACCGGGTGACGTTGTTCGCGCTCATTTTCTCCATCGGCATTCTGGTGGATGACGCCATTGTTGTGGTGGAAAACATCGTGCGCCATTTCCGCCTGCCTTCCAGCCACGGCCGCAGCCTGGCGGCAGTGGCGGTGGAAGCCGTGGATGAGGTGGGCAATCCCACCATTCTGGCCACTTTCGCCGTAATATCGGCCATCCTGCCCATGGCCTTTGTGCGCGGCCTGATGGGCCCCTACATGCGGCCCATTCCGGTGGGCGCATCCGCGGCCATGGTGTTTTCCCTGATCGTGGCCTTCGTGGTTTCGCCCTGGGCGGCATTACGACTCCTGCGCCACTATGCCGGCGAGGGCGGTCGCGGCATGCATGAAAGCGAAGGCTGGACCACGCGCCTTTACCGGCGTCTGATGAATCCGCTAATTGTGGACGCCCGCCAGCGCTGGTTTTTCCTCGGCGGCGTGGTGGTGCTGCTGCTGGCCGCAGCCGCGTTTGTGCCCCTGAAGTGGGTGCGCGTGAAGATGCTGCCCTTTGACAACAAGAGCGAGTTCCAGGTGATTATTGACATGCCTGACGGCACCACCCTGGAGCAGACCGCGCACGTGGCGCAAGCCCTGGGCCGCTACCTGGGACAGCAGCCCGAGGTCACCAACTACGAGATCTACGCCGGCACCTCCGGTCCGTACAACTTTAACGGCCTGGTGCGGCATTACTTTCTGCGCCGCGCGCCCAACCAGGCAGACATTCAGGTCAACTTGCTCCCCCTGGACAAACGCAGCCTGCAGAGTCACGAAATTGCGCGCCGCCTGCGGCCGCAACTGGCGGCCATCGCCAAGCCCTTCGGCGCCCGCATCAAGGTAGCCGAGGTGCCGCCGGGGCCGCCTGTACTGGAGACAATGGTGGCCGAAGTTTATGGTCCCGACCTGAAGCGGCAAACGCAGGTGGCGGCACAAATCAAGAATATTTTCCAGCAGACGCCGGGCGTGGTGGACGTGGACTGGTACGTGGAGGACCCGCAGACCAAATACGACATGCAGGTGGACTTAGACAAGGCCGCGCTGCACGGCATTTCCGCCGCCGATGTCAGCCAGACCATGCATATCGCTCTCGACGGCGCTGAAGCCGGCCTGCTGCACAATCCCAATTCCCGCGAAGACGTGCCCATTGAGGTGCAACTGGCGCGGGCCGACCGTTCCGGCATGCAGGACCTGGGCGCGCTCAAGCTGCCCGGGCCCGACGGCCGCCAGGTGTCCCTCAGCGAAGTCACTAACCTCAAGCAGACCACCATTGACACCAGCATCTACCGCAAGAACCTCCGCGACGTGGTTTACGTGACCGGCGATGTCTCCGGGGAGGAGGAAAGCCCGGTGTACGCACTGCTGAAGATGGAAGGGCCGATCTCGCGCATCAAGTTGCCGGAGGGCTACCAGTTGCGGCAGTACACCGGTACCACGCTGCCGGAATCCACCGAGCGCCTGAGCATGAAGTGGGATGGGGAGTGGCACATCACGGTGGAGGTGTTCCGGGACCTGGGCCTGGCCTTTGCCGCTGTTCTGGTGCTGATCTACATCCTGGTGGTGGGCTGGTTTAAGTCGTTCAAAACGCCGCTGGTGATTATGGCGCCCATTCCGCTCACGCTGGTGGGCATTCTGCCGGCACATGCGCTGATGGGCGCGTTTTTCACCGCGACTTCCATGATTGGATTCATCGCCGGAGCGGGCATTATCGTCCGCAACTCCATCATTCTGGTGGACTTCATAGAGCTGCGCCGGCAGCAGGGCATGCCCCTGGCGGAGGCGGTGGTGGATGCGGGCGCGGTGCGCTTCCGGCCCATGTTGCTGACCGCGGCGGCGGTGGTGGTAGGCGCCAGCGTAATCCTATTCGACCCAATTTTCCAGGGGCTGGCGATTTCGCTGATGGCGGGCGAGGTGGCCTCCACCGTGCTTTCGCGCATGGCGGTACCGGTTTTGTATTACCTTAGCGAGCGCGGAGGAGAAGCCTCGCGGACGCCTTCGCGACCGGCCCTAGCGCACAGTGCAGACTAATGTTACGGAGGTAAGCTATGACGATTGAACGTTCTTTAAGACTGATTGCGGGCGCGTTTATACTGGCTTCGCTGGGCCTGGGACACTGGGTAAGCCCGTACTGGTACCTGTTCACCGCCTTTGTCGGCCTGAACCTGTTTCAATCCGGATTGACGAACTGGTGCCCTATGATGTCATTTTTGCGCCGACTGGGTGTGCCGGCAGTGTGCCAGGCGAGCACGCCGGCCATCAAAATGGGCGCTGCCGGTGTCAAATAAATCAGAGGACTTATGCAGAAACTACACAAGGTAAATCGAGCCATTCGTGGTGTGGCGGTACTCTGGGGATTAGCCAGCCTGGCCCTGCTCATGGTGCCGCTGATCCGGGTGGTAGCCGGGTAGGGCTACCGGGTTGGATCCCAAAAACCACCGCGGCTAAAGCCGCAATGCTCCTCGCCCAGTATTCGTGCGGCTAAAGCCAGCACGCTTCCACAGTGGTGCAAGCCTTTCAGTTCTGGCACGCGGCTTTTCAGCTCTGGCACACGGGAGACGTCACTTCTCTAACGGAAGTTTGCGAGAGTGTTAACTGTAAGTTGCCGCTGGTTTGCCATCTCTCCGAGTAGGGAAAACGCGACAAATTCTCCAACCAAGGAGAGACGTAATAAATTGCGTCTCTACAGTAAGTTAGGTGTGGCCTGTTGCATTCTGCAACGGAGAGTGTGCGGCAAGACACCTCGGTCTCGGAGCTATCTCACCTTCAGAAGTGACGCCAATCACAGCACTTAACCCCGGCAGTGTTGAAACTTGCCATAGGACATGGTGGCAACTGATGAGTTCTGACACACCATGTTCACTGCGGCTTAATTTTCATAGGCGGAGAGAGGAACGTCATCATGAAATTCAGCAAACTCGCGATCCTGGTGGGAACTATC
>DASVBI010000228.1:0-2775 GCA_036375915.1 Terriglobales bacterium
CCGGATGCTTCAGGTGCAGCATCTCGTGGTAAAGGAGATATTCCACAGCATAGCGGGGAACCAGGGGGTGGTCGAAGATGCGGCTGACCACGATGGTGTTGTGGGCGGGATCGTAGTGCCCCAGACTATTGCGGGCGCGCTGCTGGCTCCAGGTCAGCAGCGGGCGAGCCATAAGGCCATAAAAGAAGCGCCGGTTGAGATCTTCGAAGATTTCTTCCAGGTGGTAGACGCTCCCGCGCGGCGTCTGCAGCTTCTTCCAGCCGCGAAGTTGCCGCACCTGGTTGGCCTTGTTGGCGATTTCATGGCTGGAGATGTAGCGGCGGTAGCGGGTGGCATGCGCCGCGGCAATGGGCTTGCGGTACATCTTGGCCAGCAGGATGTGGGCAATGGCGCGCAACACCGCTTCCGGCGCGCCTTCCAGCAGGTCGGAGAGGCGAACCAGCAGACGTCCATCGCGCAACCGGATGGTATTGTTGACGTTGGCGAAGGCGAAGAATTCCACCTGCAGCTCCGGCATGGGCGCGCGCGGGCGCAGCTCGCGATAGCTTTCCGCAAAAATGGGTAGAAGTTTTTCCCGCACCGTTGCCTTAGGTTAGCACGGAAAAAGACGGTAGCTGGTAGTTAGTAGTTGGTGGCTCGTAGGAGTTGCAGTGTGGCCGGGCGCCTAGCGATGAGCTTTCTTCTTCCCCTTGGCGACAGCCTCCTGTTCCTGCTGCAGTTCCCGGTGTTCGGCGGCGCCGTCGCCGACCGCCTGCAAGGCGCTGGTCAGAACGAAACCGTAGGTGTTCATCTCGTCCGGCGTGGAGGCTTGGCGCACCTGGTTCAGTTTGACTCTGAACTCTCCATCGCCCGCAATCACCATTTTCAGCGGCTTGCGCAGGTCTTCCTTCTGGTCGGTGTACATATCGAGGTTGTCGCTCAGTTCGTCGTAAATGGAGAGGAAATCCTGCAGCGAATCGCGGATGGCGGCGGTGCGGTCAGCCGCCGCCAGCTTGGGATTGCTGCGGGCAGCCAGGGCCGCATCCAGGCGCTCGCGCGCGAACTTCACGATCAGCGGCAGGCGCTTGTCCGGTTCCTGATTGGTGTCGCGCAGTTCCTCCACTTCCTTCTGGTTGAGCGGGTCGCGCTGGCCGCGCTGGGCAAACGCCGGCAGCGCGGCCAAAATCAGAAGCAATGCCAACAGGGTTCTACGATCTATTTTCATTTCAGTGTTCCGAAAACATCTGCATGAGCAGCTGGGTACGGATATGTTCCAGGCGGTTGATAGCGTCCTGCACGGGCGGGCGGCTATCCACGTCCAGGGTAGGCTTCAGGTCCTGGAGCCGGCGTGACATCTTGCGCAGCTCGATTTCGGTTCTTTTGATGTTTTTTCGCGACTTGCGCGCAGTATCGCCGGCCTGCTGCGAGTACTCCACCACTTCCTGCAGCAGTTTCTGCGCTTGCGGGATCTGCCCGGCATTGTAGGCTTTTTCCATATCCTCCAACTGGTGGCGGGCGATATCCAGGCAAATCCTGGGCTGGTCGGATACCTTGGCGGTGTGCAGCTTTGCTTTCAGGTCTTCGACCGTCTCGCGGCGGGCGAGCGCCGGCAACGAGCAGCCCAGTACCGTCAGCACCAGCAGCGCGGCCACACCGAAATGGCTTCGGCCAATCATTTTTTAGGGTCAATAGCCAGCAGGCGATGCTTCGCCTGCCACTCCTGCTCCGGGTTTTTGCCGCCGGAAACCGTCAGAAACTGGCGATAGCTTGCCGCCGCCAGCTTGAACTGCTTGAGATGGTCCAAGGCGGTGGCCCGCAAAAAATAAGTTCCCGGGTTTTCCGGAAGAAACTTGGCGCGCACATCCAGGGCTTTCAGAGCGAGCGGATAATTCTTGTTCTCCGCGGCCGCCACCGCCAGCTCGCCATAGATGACGCCGGCATCGGGCTTAAGCTTAATGGCGTTCAGCAGCTCGCTTTGCGCTTCTGGATACTTGTGCTGAGCCATTAGAGAGGTGCCCAGCCCGTAGTGGAGTTCGGCGTCATTGGGCATTTTGGCGAGCAGGTTGCGGTAGATGGCTTCCGCCTGGTCGTACTTAGTGGCACGAGCATAGGAAAACGCCAGGTCGCGCTGGGCGTTCAGATCGTCGGGAGCAAGCTGCAGGCCCTGCTGCAGTTCGCTGGCGGCTTCGGCGTGCTTGCCCTCCGCCTCCAGCACCCGGCCCAGTTGCACGTGCGCCGCGCCATTTTTCGGGGTCACCGCCAGATACTGGCGCAGGGCCGCCTCCGCCTGGGGCAGGCGCTTGCTCTCCATGTAAATGTTGGCCAGGCCAATCAGCGCGTCGGCAGAACTGGGGGCCAGGGCCAGGGCAGCCTGGTATTCGCGCTCGGCACCGGAGAGGTCGTTCTGTTTCTCCAGGAGAGCGCCAGAAGAAAGATGCGGCTCCGGATCCTTGGGCTGGAGCCTGGCGGCCTGGCTGAAGGCCTGCACCGCCTCCGCCGGCTGGCTCCGCTCCAGCACGTGCCCCAGGGAGAGCCAGGCGCGCGCCAGACCTTCCTGGGGGTTGGCGGTAGGCTTCAGTCGAGTGGCGGCGCGCAAGAATTGCTCGGCATCGGAGCTGCCGGTTTGTGCCAGCAGCAATCCGAGGTTGAGGTTGGACTCGAACACATCCGGCTTGGCGGCCACGGATTTGCGGTAGGCTTCTATGGCTTCCGGCTTGCGGCCGGTGGCGGTATAAACGTAGCCCAGGTCAAACCAGGCACGGTAATTTGCGGGATCTTTAGTGGTCACCTGCCGCA
>DASVBI010000628.1:0-3777 GCA_036375915.1 Terriglobales bacterium
CCCGCAGCGCGCGCACAGGGCTCCTTCGCCCTGCTCGCCGGCCTGATGGTAGAGCTTCACGCCCAGCTGTGCCGGCCTCTGGAAAATGTGGAAGAACTTGCCAAACGGCAGATACAGCAGCGCCGCGATCACCACGATGGCGTGGGTGATGGACAGGAACCCGTAGTACTCGCCCCGCAGCCACTCCTGCGACGCGGTCAGCGCCAGCCCGGTCACGCAAATAGCGAACAGCAGAATGATGGGGAAAAAGTCCAGCGCAAAGCTCTGCACCGCCTGCGCGCCGCGGTCCCGCATGCGCCGCCACAGAGAAAGAAAGATTCCGCCCAGCACTAGAAAGGCGGCGATGTCCAGCCCGTGAAATGCAACTTCAGCTTCGACCGACAAGGCCGGGAAGCGAAAGGCAGGCACCCCGAACAGGTAGCCCACATAAGTCATCTGGTCGTTGAGCGCGCTGCGAAACGAAATCCAGCCAAAAACCAGGGGGAAGGTAATGGCTACCGCCAGAATGCAGCCCCAGAAAATCAGCTGATGCATCCACCAGCGCAGCCGCGAGCGCCGGCGGATAAACACTTGCCCGAAAATGTGGGTGCCCGCCAGGCCCAGCAGACGTCCCAGGCTGCGCAGTGGCCCGCGCTGTAGGAACAACTGCCAGCCGCGGTCCCAGTAGATGCGGGTGGTCGGCTTGCTCAGCCAGACGTTGTAGTGATAGACCACGCCCCAGGCGGCAAAGATGATGGCGAAGGTGTAGGCCACCAGCGCAGGATCAAAATTCTCCAGGTTGCGGGAGCCCACCACGATGGCTGCCACCAGCAGGCCCGTCCACAGCGTAGCCCAGGCGCCCGCGCGCATGCGGTCAGCGGTGCGCGTGAGTTCGGCCGGCAGCAGTCCTTCCAGGCTCTCCTGGCGCGGCACAAACACACGCCGGTTAGCCCAGTAGAGCACCGCGGCAACCACCGCCAGCAACACGAACCCCGGCCACACTTTTCCCGTGTGGTCGCGAAAGAAGCCCAGCAGGATGGGCGGGAAAAAGCCCCCCAGTCCGCCCAGCGCGCCCACCAGCCCGGTAACCGTTCCCGTCTCGACCGGGAAATATTGCGGCACCAGCTTGAACACCGCGCCGTTGCCGACTCCCAGCAGCAGCGCGCAGCCCAGCGCGCCCACGGTGAAGGGCGCCATTGTGTTCCACATCAGCAACAACGCGAAGGGAATAATGCCGAGAAAAACCACCGACAGCACGCGCGCCCCGCCGATCTGGTCGGCCAGCCAGCCGCCCACCGGGCGCGCCAGCGTGGCCAGCACCACAAAGCCGGCGGTGCGGAAGCCGGCATCAATCAGGCCCAGCCCGAAATCCGCCCGCAGCAGGCTGGGCAGATAAATGGAAAAAGCGACGAAGCCGCCGAAAGTCAGAAAATAAAACGCGGCCAGCAGCCAGGCCAGAGGCCGCCCTCCCAGAACGGTGAGCATCTCCCCCCAGCCCTTGGGACGCGCCGCGGCCTGCGGATTGCGTGCGAGCAGGGCAAAGGCGATAGCCCAGACCACCAGCAGCACCGCCATGCCACGGAAAACGTTGTGCAACCCCACGGCGGCCGCCAGCACCGGACCGCCGAACACCGCGGCCGACTGCCCAATATTGCCGATTCCGTAAATGCCCAGCGCGCTGCCCTGGCGCTCCTGCGGGTACCAGCGGGAAACAAAAGGAATCCCAATCGCGAAGGATGAGCCCGCCAAACCCAGGAAAAACGCCACTGCCAGCAGCGGGTGATAGGATCCAGCGCGCGTGACCCAGAAGGCGGGCACGGCTACGGCCAGCATCAACGCGCTGAACACCGCCCGGCCGCCGAAGCGATCCGCCAGCATGCCCATGGGGATGCGCCCCACTGCCCCCAGCAGCACGGGCACGGCAACCAGGAACGCGGTTTGGGTGGCGCTCAGGCGCAGCAGGTCGCGAAAGCGCGGGGCAAAGGCGCTGACCATCCCCCAGGCCGCGAAGCAGATGGCAAAGGACAGTGTTGCCAGCGCGAGTTGCAGCCCGGACCTGGGAGAGGAGTTGCGCACGGTCATTGCCCGACCAACTGACTAAACTACCACTTGGCGGGGAGAGTTGCAGGCGGTTCCCCGCTCCCGCCAGAGTCTCAACCCACTTTCCCGGGAGCGCCCTGCATTTTCCCTGTGTTTGCTCCGCTATCTCCGCGTTGATTTTGTTAACAGGTGAAAACCTGTTATGACTTCAGTCGCAGCCTATCGCTTTACGATATTTCAGAGTCGCGGGCGGAAAGCCGCTCATCGAAAGAAATGACGAATCATCACGGCCGCTGAGCGGCAGAAAAGGAGAAATCGCATGCAACCAAGAGTGGACGCCGGAAAACTCTCTCCTGAAGGTTATCGCGCGGTGTACGCGCTGGAACAGTACGTTCGCCATTGCGGCCTGGAACTGAAGCTCCTGGAACTTGTCCGGCTGCGCGCCTCGCTGCTTAACGGCTGCGCCTACTGCGTGGACATGCACACCAAGGATGCCCGTGCCGAGGGCGAAACCGAGCAGCGCCTGTACGCGGTTTCGGTTTGGGAGGAAACGCCGTTTTTTACCGATCGCGAGCGGGCTGCGCTGGCTTGGACTGAGGCCGTCACTCTGGTGGGCAAAGACCACGTGCCCGACAAGGTCTTCGAGTTAGCGCGCAGCCAGTTCAGTGAAAAGGAGCTGGTGGATCTTACGCTGGCCATCATCGCCATCAACAGTTGGAACCGCTTGGCTATCAGCTTCCGCGCCGTGCCCGGCAGCTATCAGCGTCCAGCGGAGATGAAGACCGGCACACGCTAAACCCGCTGCCCAAACCTGGAGGCGACGCCCCGGCGCCGCCTCTAAGCCGGGCGGGCGCGATGATCGTACAGCATCAGGTCGCGGACCGAGACCAGGCCTACAAAATCGTCACCGGCGCAGATAGGCAGGTGGCGAAATCCGAATTCCTTCATCATGAAGAGACAATTTTCAATCGTTTCTTCGGGCGAAACCGTCCGCGGGTAGGGGGTCATCACTTCGGAAAGTCGGGTGCTGCCGGGGCTGCGCCCGGCGGCCACCACCCGCGTCATCACGTCACGCTCCGAGAAAATCCCCACCAAACGCCCTTCGCGCAGCACGGGAAGCGCGCCGATGTTGCGCTCAGTCATGATCCGCGCCGCTTCCAGGACGCTCATTTCCGGACTGGCGCTGTGGGTGACCCGCGTTTTCACCACATCCGATACGCTTGCCATCCTTCACTCCTTGGGCTGGAATTCTACTCGATTGCGACCGTCAAAGGGCGGTCGTCCGCCCAGCTTGCCGTCTGGCAGAACTGATGATTTCTAGATTCCTCTTGTGCCAAAAAGGAACATTGGCCGAGCCCCTCCGGCGAAATTTTCCATTGCTTTTTGCTCAACCCCCTTGTAGTAAGATAGTTCGCTTCCAGTGCAACTCTTTTCACTACTGCGGCTGCCTTCCCGTCGTTGCGCAGTGAATCTAAGCCTATTTTCCCTCGGTCGTGATTGGCAGTCAGTGTGCTATTTCATTTATCTCCCCCCATCATCAAGAGGAGCACTATCGTGACGGATCCCAGGGAACGTGTCGTTAACCGTCGCGGGAATCGCCCGAACCGTGGACGTGTGCGGGTGAAATTGTTTGTTTTGCTATTATTTGCAGCTACTGCAGTAATCACCTGGCAACTCGCTCACCGGCAGTCCGATCCCGTTCTTTCTTACTCGTCGTCCCAGGCAGCCCCGGACCCCTTGCCGCAAAGCACGGCCGCG
>DASVBI010000237.1:0-5055 GCA_036375915.1 Terriglobales bacterium
GACACAAACCTTTTTGGAGCAACGCCGCATCTCTTATCTTGTCAAGCCGTTCGATGTCGCCGACCTGATTGACCGCAGCCGCAAACTGCTTCAGAAGGTGATGTCGGCCTCGGCATCCTAGTGGGCTTCTTAGCGGCGCCATGGTTCCAACTGTGGGTATTTTCGTACCCACACCTGGCCCCGCTAGCTACACTCCTGTTCCCCCTGATGACCTTCTACCCCGCCCTTTGCTCCAGGCAAGGACACCCAATCTGTGCGCGACCCCTTGAAAGAAGGGCATTTTTGCAGTGCAACTTTGTGCGTTGCGGGTGTTTGAACTAGTAACAGCCTATCTTTTCGGGGTTTGTGGGAATGGCGGGGAACGTGCACAAGTACAGGCTGAGTTAGGGAAGCCGAGAGCAACGCAATAAGTTTTATTAGGGGGACCAATGGCAAGGGCTTTAGACCAGGCAAAGATTACAGGGTTGACGGCACATTTTCCCGTTAGCGCCGAACAATCGCTGGCACGTTTTGAGAAAGCTTACGAAGAGCACCGCCATCGAGTTTACGCGCTCGCCTTCTGGATGACCGACAGCGAAATGGCTGCGGAAGAGATTTCCTCCAGCGTGTTCGCCCGGGCTTTCGCCAATGGCAATATTCCCAGCGCCGAGGGTGTGGACCGCATCCTGCTCAGCGAGATTCGCGATCTGATGCCCGTTGGGGTTCTGCGGTTGAATATTGCCGCCGCTACGGAAGTGGCTTCGGTCCGCGGCAACGTGAAGCGGGTTGACCTGGAGCGTGCCGTAGTGCAATTGCCAACCACGGAGCGCATGATCTTTCTCCTGCACGATGTGGAAGCTTACGACCACGCCCGCATTGCCCGTACCCTGGGCGTGAGCGAGCAGGAATCGCAATTCGGCTTGCATCAGGCCCGCCTGCGCCTGCGTCAACTGCTGGCTGCTAAGGCGTAATTCCAATTATTCTGAGCGGATAAACAAGGGGCGCCTCACCAAGGTGCCCTTTGTGTTTTGGCGTAAAAGATGTCCGCTCTGTCCGTCGGTTCTCGGCCATAAGGGTGAGGCGGACGGGAGCGAGGACCGACGGCCCTTGTGGTCTTTGCATCTCCCCGCCCAATTGCGCGTCTAACACCTGTGCTGTTCGAAGGTAAAGAGCGCAAGCAACTGGAACAGGAGATGCAGAAGGCCGGGCGCTTGCCGCCGCGCCAGGCCCTTACTCTTAAGTGGCCGGTGCTGCACTATGGCTCCGTGCCCCGCTTCGATCCCGCCACCTGGGATTTCCGCATCTTCGGCCTGGTGGAGAAGCCGGTCAGCCTCAAATGGGATGAATTCAACCGTCTGCCCAAGACGCAGGTGACCAGTGACTTTCATTGCGTCACCCGCTGGAGCCGCTTCGACAACCGCTGGGAAGGAGTCCTCTTTCGCGACGTCCTTGAACTGGTAAAGCTCACGCCGCGGGCCGGCTACGTCCTGGTCCACGCTGAGCAGGGCTACAGCGCCAACGTGCCCCTGCCCGACCTGGACCGGGACAATGTGCTCTTCGCCACCCACCATGACGGCCAGCCCCTGCCCCCGGAGCACGGGTATCCTCTGCGGCTGATTGTGCCCCACTTGTACGCCTGGAAATCGGTTAAATGGGTGCGAGGAATCGAATTCCTCGACCATGACACGGCCGGCTTCTGGGAGCGCAATGGCTACCACATGTACGGCGACCCCTGGAAAGAGCAGCGCTTCGACACAGACTAAAGACAGGAGTCAGGAGTCGGTAGTCAGGAGTGAGAAACGCGCAGGTAAGTGGATTTTTATCAGCCTGGACGACGGACTGGCTCCTCCCCAGGCGGGGTTTACTGCACCGCTTCCAGCGACTCGGCCACGCGGTTGAGGGCGATTTGGATGCGGTCTAACTCACGTTGCGCGGCTTCGTTCCACTCCACCGCGCGTTGCAGGTTCTCGCTCAGCCAGCGCAAAGTCTGCCGGCCACGGTCGGTCAGCAACAGCGCTCCCAGGCCAGCCACCCCCAACACCGCCAATGGCACATACCATTTTCGCATCGCGCCTCCTCATCGGCTGCTTAAAGCCTTACACAACTGCGCTGCTGTTCGCAATGGCCAAAGTGTAGGGGGAAATCCCCAAAAGCCCTAGAAAAACGCCTGCCATGGCCGGCCGCATCTTCAGCCACCCCGCCGGCACTCCCGAGATGCCCATTGAATTGGGCCGAGTCTGGCGGCGGCCAAGGAGAAGGCAGTAGGAGCCCTGGCGACAATTCTGGAAATGAACAGGGAACGAGTTAACCGCCTTCCGCACACCGCTTACGTGTACGACCGGCAGTCCGACCCATTTTCCCGGAGTTTACAGCTAGGTTCTGGCAGGAGGCTCAAAACAGGGACAGCACCAACTGGCGGCGCCGGTTGCGAAAGCGCTTTTTTTTCGCCGTTGAAGCCAAGGACTTTCACGGCCATCACGCCGCCGTCCATGGCGCCATGGCCAGCGGCTATCGTGCTGCCGCTGAGAGACTACGCATCAGTTGAGCTCTGAGCTCTGTCCGCCGACCGTAGGGGCCGACTACTTCATGCCGGACTTCCGCATCCGCCGCACTTCCATGAAGGTCAGAGCGGTGGTGACGGAAATCACGGAACCAAACAACACCATTAGTATCGCTGCGCTATCCATGTGAAAGTTTTTCTCCCAAGCCACCGCCAGTTTCGGGTGCGGGGCAAACTTGTGCAAGTGCCAAGGTAGTTCCCTATGGGTCACAGGTAAATATTACTTTAGTGATGTTGCCGGATTCCTCCCCTATGACGCAACCTGAAATGCGCCCAATTCCCTCTTCCGGAAGGCTTATGAAAGCCACGCTGCTCAATTTGTGGCAGGAGAACGAAACCCGGGTAGTCCGCTATCCGCTGGTCTTGGGAGTCTTGTTCGTGCTTGTAGCCTCGTTTCTGGGGCTGCTGCAAGACACCAGAGGCGATGCCATTTCCGGATTTCTTTCCGCCTCCCGCTAGGACGATCGAGGAGCTTTTATGACAAATCCGACTGCACGAGAGCCTAAATGGTGGAAGAGATTTGCCCGCCGCCTGTTCTCTCTCACGCAGTACCTTACCGGCCAGGAACCCAGCGTGGAAGACAACAATGACGCTATTTTTCACGCCACCTTTCCTGAACTCACCGGCCCCGGTGAAGAAAAACGGGTGCTCAGCCGGCATCGCATTTGCATTCCGGCGGTTCTAACCTACGGCATTGCCGCCAGCTCGGAAAACACCGAGGTAACCAACCTGAACGAGCGCGGTTTATTTGTCTACTGCAGCACCTCGTTGGCCCACGGAGCCATGATCCGGGTGGAAATGGTGCTCCCGGCGGAGCTGAGTATCTACGGCAAGCGCCGCGTCCGCTATCATGCCAGCGTAGTGCGGGTCGAGCCCCAGCCCAGTGGCCAGCGCTTCGGCATTGCCGCTGCTATTAAGAATTGCGAGCAACTGCCTCTGGAAAATAACAAGGCCATGGCGGCTAAAGTCTAGGTCAGGCTTTCGAAAGCCTCCTGCATTGAGGCTCGGGGAGCTGGAGCAGGCAATTAGTTTTACGTCAAAGATGCCGTAGCACTAACCGTGAAGCCTTTAAAACCTTTCCCCAGCCCTTCAGTTTTCTATCCGCTCTTCGTGTAACTCCATTTGCGCGTATAACTGGCCCAGCCATTCCTGCAGCCGCTGCCGCGAGTCCTCGCCCATGTAAAGGAAGCGGACTCCCAACAGCCCGCCTGTATCGCCCCACACTATCTCGCCCTTAGCTTGCACCGTGAAAGGCTCCAGGCTGGGCAGGTCGAAGTGCAAGCGCACGGTTCCCTGCAGGTTGCCGCCCGGCACTAATCGCAAGGCCAACCCGCCTTCGCTGATGTTCATCATGCGCCCCTCGGCAACGCTCTCCTCAGCCGTGTGGACGTGAACCGGTAAGTCCACCGCGAAACGGAAGTAGCGGCGATGCTCCCGCTCCATGGATACCCGTGCCACCTTCAGATAAGCTTCAAAGCGCTCGGGTGCCAGGGGCTTTCCCAGAACGAAATTAGCCCCATCCTCCATGGCTGCCGTAATGGAGGTGGAGCCGTTGACCACCGCGAAGATGGTAGACATGCGGTTGGAGCCGCTGCTGCGCACAGTCTTCAGCAGTTCCCGCCCACCCGGCACATCGTCACAATCAATGAGAAATCCATCCAGGTGGCGGCGCACACAAATTTCGGTGGCGCTGGTGGTTTCGGCGCGCACCTCGATGTCAATGCCGGAGTGCGCCAGCGCCGGCCGGACCAGTTCCAGCAGCTCACGTTCCTTCGTCACCAGCAGGCATTGCAATCGCATGCGCTAACCCCGTTCCCATCCCGACGTTTTTCGGCCACACATCGGCACGCGCGTCTGGGAACGCGGTACCCACATCCTAGGCAGGCTCCGGCCCCCGGAAAAGTGACCAAGGTTGCTGCCCCGCGGTGGCTGCATCACCCTTCGCCGTGACCCTCATCACTGAGGCGGGTGAAAGCGGGGATGAGACTGGAGCCAGCACGACTTGCAGGTGCACATCATGACCAATCCGGATCAAGCTCGGGGAGTCTCTCGCTGTCCGCGTTGCGGCTACGATTTCCAGCCCCAGGACAAATTCTGCGCCCAGTGCGGCGCCTTTCTCCGCGACCCCTGGGTGGACCACCGACTGCTTCTTGCCCTTACCCTGGAACGGGACGGGCACAGCGCTGAGGCTCGCCAGGAACTGGAGCGCCTGCTGCTCTCTGAGCCCGAACATGTGCTCGCCAATCACCTGCTGGGCAACCTGTGTTTCCACGAAGGTGTTTTGCTGGAGGCGATCCGCCACTACGAACGGGCACTGGCCGGCTCTCCCCACTTTGCCCGCGGCTATTACGACCTGGGCGTTGCCTGGTATCACCACGGCGACATGCCTGAGGCTATTGATGCCTTCGAGCATTGCCTGCAGATTGACCCCCACTACAATGCCGCGCATTACCGCCTCGCTGTCTGCTATTTCCACGCCGGACGCCTGGAGGAGGCCCTGCAGCAGTTTGAGAGCT
>DASVBI010000602.1:0-3164 GCA_036375915.1 Terriglobales bacterium
CCGCCCTCATCACCCCAGAGGCATTCGCCTCACAGCGGTCCGCCGCGCACCCGTCGTGGAACTCCCATCCTATTTATTTTGGCGCTGACTACTACCCGGAAGACTACCCGCTTGACCAGGTTGAGCGCGATGCGGCAGCGATGGAAAAAGCGGGCTTCAATGTAGTGCGCATGCTGGACACGAACTGGGCGGCCATCGAGCCGCATGATGGCCAGTTCTCATTTTCCTGGTTGGACCACGTCCTCGCCATTCTCGCCCGCCACCACATCCAGGCAATCCTGGGGGTACCCTCCTACGTGCCGCCCTATTGGCTGCTGCGCGCCCATCCTGACATCCTGCTGATCAACCAGGAAGGTGTTCGCTACCGCCCGGGTGGAATGGGCGGGGTTGACCTGCTTGACCCGGTTTATCTGCAGTACGTGCACGGCATGGACAAAGCGCTGGCGCGTCACTACGGCAGCGACCCGCGCGTGGTGGGCTGGCAGATTGACAACGAGTTGGGGATCTGGGGCTCGGCTTGTTACAACCCCGCATGTCTGGCCGGCTTTCACGCCTATTTGCGCCACAAATTCGGCGCCATTGCCGAACTGAATCGCCGCTGGGCAACAGTCTCCTATGGGCACCAGTTCACCTCCTTCGACGAGGTGCCGCTCGACTGGCAACCGGTGGCTGAAGGGCATCAGAGCAGCCTTGAGTTCGAGGTCAAGCGTTTCTTTACGGCAGTGCAAGTGGAGTTCGTACACCGGCAGGCAGAGATCTTTCGCCGCTTCGCGCCTGGACAGTTTGTTACCCACAACGCGCCTGGGCCAAACCTGGGCTGCGATTACGCGCGCCTGGCGCAACCGCTTGACTTCATCTCCTTCGACAACTACCCGGGCATGGGTAATCATCGTCAGGCCATGCTTCTCGACCTGGCTCGCGGCTATAACCACGGAGCGCCTTATTTGATCCTGGAGGAAATTGCCGGAGCGCCCGGTCCCTACATTTTTTCCGGGCCTCAGCCTCCACCCGGCCAGCTCCGGCTTTGGGCTTACGAGACGATCGCTCACGGAGCCGATGGTGTCCTCTTCTTTCGCTGGAGGACGGCCCGCTCCGGCAGCGAAGAGTTCTGGCAAGGCCTGCTCGATCCCGCCGGCGAAAGCACGCGGCGGCTTAGCGAAATCTCCCGTATGGGTTCGGAGATCCGGCGCATTGCTCCAGTGCTCCGCTCCTCTCGTCCCACATCCCGCATTGGCCTGGTTTTCTCGTGGGACTCCTGGGCGGCCATGAACGTGGGCGATGCCAATTGGCCGTACCCGGAGCACATTGCCGATTGGCACCAGGCTTTGGCAAGGGCCGGCCTTAACATTGATGTCATTTCGCCCTCCGACGATTTCTCCCGCTATGCTCTGCTGATTGCGCCCGATCTCTATCTCCTTAATGAAAATCTGGAGCAGCGGCTGGAGGATTTCGTTCGCAATGGCGGCACGCTGGTTTGGGGTCCCCGGGCCGCCACCAAGGACAACGATAACCGTTTTTTCCTGAACAGCCCCGGCCCCGTCGAGAGGCTATCCGGCACGGTCGTGGCAGAAACAACCCTGCTGTCCGGGAAAACAACGCCGGCTTCACCCGATTACGTTTCCAGTCCCAACAACCATATTTCCTCTGTCTCCCCGGACTGGCGCGGCAGCTTCCCTGCATCAGAGTGGGCCGAGGTTCTTCAACCGCGCGGCGCGCGCGTGCTCTTCACCTACACCGACGATTTTTACGCCGCGCGTCCGGCGGTCACCCTCAACTCGCTAGGCCGGGGACAAGTTTTCTATCTGGGATCGGAGTTCGACGCGCAATTCAAAAGCATGCTGATCGAGCGCCTGGTGCGCGAAGTCGGCATCAAGCCTGCGGCCAGCGTCCCAGCCGGCTTGGAAGTGCTAATGCGCCAGGGCACATCGGGCAGCTTTCTTTTTTTGCTGAACTTCGCTCCGGAGCCGAAAAACGCGGACCTAGCAGGGACCTGGCAGGATGCGTTCACGGGCGAAACCGTTCACGGCAACGTGAGTGTGCCTGGTCTCGACGTTCGCATTCTGGAATCCCGGGCGTCGCCGTGAGGTCTTCTCTGGAATCAATTTTACCGGCGGCTCATTCGGCCATGTCGCAACCCTTTGTTTCACTACACTTTCCCTACGGAGAACTCAAGCATGCGGTTGGTTACCTACGAAGCGGAGTCCGGCAGTCCGCAGTTGGGAGCAGTCGTCGAGAACGAGGTAATTCAATTTAAGCCTCGCAACTCCGGCGACAAGGTATTCGCGAGCATGAGGAGCCTGCTCGAAGCCGGCGAGGTGGGGCTCGCGCGGGCTCGTGAGGTGGCTGATTCGCCTGCCTCTTCTCGTGTTGATCTGAAACAGGTCCGCCTGCTGGCACCGGTGGCCAACCCCAGCAAGATCATTGCCGTCGGACTCAACTACCGCGACCACGCCCGGGAATTGAATGTGGAGCCTCCTGCTACCCCTATCATCTTTGCGAAGTTTTCCAGCAGCATCACCGGACCTGGCGCCCCCGTTTTGCTGCCGGCAGGCGATGTGCAACTGGACTATGAAGCGGAACTGGCCGTTGTCATCGGCCGGCGCGGCAAATCCATTTTGGCGGCTGATGCGATGGAGTACGTGGCCGGTTACATGCCGCTCAACGACATCTCCGCGCGCAAGTGGCAGTTCGCCGACCAGCAATGGGTACGTGGAAAATCCTGCGACACCTTCTGCCCCATTGGCCCCTGGCTCACCACCCGGGATGAGGTCCCCGATCCGCACGCGCTCGCCATCAAAACCCGCGTCAATGGCGAGTTTCGCCAGAACTCCAATACCTCTAACCTCATCTTCCGCGTGCCCGAGCTAGTGGCATTCATCTCCGCCGCCATAACGCTTCACCCGGGCGACATCATCGCTACCGGTACACCTGATGGAGTGGGCGTGTTTCGGAAGCCCCCGGTTTTCCTGCAGACTGGCGATGTCGTGGAAGTCGAGATTGAAAACCTGGGTCTGTTGAAGAACCACATTGAGGGACCGCAGCACCCCGCCTGGCACTGACTACCAGGGCTGACGGGAATTCCCTCAAAATCCGCATCCTTGGCTATAATACGTGCAACATCGGTTCCCACCGTTCCGCAGCATTTAGGAATTTTAATCATCCGG
>DASVBI010000123.1:0-5656 GCA_036375915.1 Terriglobales bacterium
GGTGCCGGAGTCGAACTTGGTCTGCGAACTGAACAGGGCGTTGCCGCAGCCGATGCAGCGATAGAGCCCGGCCTCATGCAGGTTCCAATACTGGCCGGTGTAGGCCAGTTCCGTGCCCTGCTGGCGGGTAATCTCGAAAGCGACGGGCGAGAGCTGCCGGCGCCACTCCTGCTCGGTTTTCGTTACCTTGGCGAGGTGAACCTTGCCCAGGCGCTGCCCCGCATCGGAGAACTGAACAATGGTCACCGTTCCCGGCGTGGTTGGGGCCGGATGCGCCTCAGCCACCGGGCTTGCCTTCCATGACCATACGGCCAGTCCCGCCGTTGCGGAGGCCGCGCTCAGCAGAAAAGTGCGCCGTCCAATCTTGCCCGGCGCATCGCTTGCTTTGAAATCGCTCGCCATTGCCATGCCTCTTTATCGTGCGGTGTAAAGCCTGGGAAATTGCTCGCGCAAATGCGCCAATTTCGGCAGATCATTAATCACGATGTAGGGACTGTCCGGATGCCGGGCGAGATAATTCTGGTGGTAGGCTTCGGCGGGATAAAAAGCCTTGAGCGGGACCACCTGGGTGACGATGGGCTGGGCGAAGATTTTCGCTGAATCAAGTTGCGCAATGTAGGCTTGCGCAACCCGCTTTTGTTCATCGTTGGCGTAAAAAATCACAGAACGGTATTGGGTTCCCGTATCCGGTCCCTGGCGATTGAGCTCTGTTGGATCATGCGCCACCGAAAAAAAGACTTTGAGAAGCTGCCCGTACGTGATCTGCGAAGGATCGTAAACAACTTTCACCGACTCGGCATGACCGGTGGCGCCACTGCTGACCACTTCGTACTCGGCGGCCCCCGCAGGCCCGCCTGAGTATCCGGAAGTCGCGCTCAGAACTCCCCGGACGTGCTGGAAGACCGCCTGTACACCCCAAAAGCAGCCGCCCGCCAGCACCGCGGTCTGCTGCCCGCTGGCTTGCGCTATGGCAACATCAAGTTTCGGATTCGGGAACTCCGCACCGCCTTTGACGGCCGGCGCATGCTTTGTGGCGATCACAAGAGTCGCGACAAGCACAAACAACGAGAATACGACTACCGAGCCGAAGCGGCGGGCACGGGTTATCATACGCACATCCTTCCCGGATAATCAGATTCCTGAAAACCCGGAAAAGTCACATTTTCAGCAAGCGCCTTTCGTGGGTACCCCTTTTAGCCGCTCGCGGCAGCCTCCGGCAGGCCATCACCCGGTGGATAAACCTAAAACCGCAAGTAGCGCATGAGCAGCCCAGCGAGGATGCCTCCCAGAAGCGGCCCCACCACGGGCACCAGGGCGTAACCCCAGTCGGAATGGCCTTTGCGCGCTATGGGCCAGAGGGCATGGGCGATACGCGGCCCCAAGTCGCGGGCGGGATTAATGGCGTAGCCGGTGGTGCCGCCGAGTGACAGCCCTATGCCCCACACCAGGCTGGCCACCAGGTAAGGACCTAAACCTCCTACCGGCCCAACCACACTCACGGCCCTGGAAAACATGGCGCCCACCACCAGCACCAGCAAAAAGGTTCCGATCACTTCGCAGAGCAAGTTGGATGGAAAGTTGCGAATAGCAGGCGTGGTGCAGAAGCATGCCAGCTTGGCGGCGGGATCGGGAGTCTCTCCCCAGTGCGGCAAGAAATAGAGCCACACCAGAGTCGCGCCGGCAAACCCGCCCAGCAGTTGGGCAACGGCATAGGGCAGCACTTTGGCAAACGTGCCCGAGCTGAAGGCAAAGCCCAGGGTGACCGCAGGATTGATGTGCGCGTCGCGGCTGCCGCAAGCCACGGCAGTGAAAATACCGGCCATAACGGCGAAGGCCCAGCCGCTGGTGATCACCATCCAGCCTGCGCCTTCCGCCTTGGTGCGCTTGAGCAGCACGTTAGCGACGACGCCGTCGCCCAGCAGAATCAAAACCATGGTGCCCATAAACTCGCCCAGCAGGGGTGAAGCCATTCAGCCTTCCTCCACATTCTCGGTGTGAAAAGCCGGGCCGCAGCCGCCGGCTTCAGGGAATTGACCCATTTCTCCTAACCCTCACATAAGACAGCTGATGGAGGGGATTGTACTCTGCCAGGAGGCAACTTGGAGCGCGGCACTTCAGTCAGCCGGTGGGCCGGATTCTGTGCTTGCCGGGAGCTAGTGCATCGCCGCAATCCCGCACACACTCAAGGGCGCGTTCATGGTGGTCGGAGCGAGCATGGGGCGTGGCCCCCTGCTGCGCCAGTTCGGGATTTGGGGTTGGGATGCAGAGCTGCCCCTCAGGCAAGCTTCTTGCGGTCTGGTTTCGACCAGGTATCCAAGGCGATGTCCGCCAGGCTCAGGAACTTTTGCAAGAACGCGGTCTCCTCCCGCTCCACGGAGGAAGGCTGAAGGACGGGGTGGTTAACTTGCGCGTTAGCCGGGGAGAGGAGAGGAATGCCAGCTTTGATGAGGACGACGTGGTTGCGTTTGCGTCCTTTCACGGTTTGGCACGCAGAAGCCCGCACGGGCCGGGGCCCCCGGCCGAGCGCGGGAATTAGGCTACTTGCAGTTGTCTTGCCGCAGTCTGCGGATGGAACTGAACTCCGGGAGCAGTTGCCAGTTGGGCCAGCAGCTCTGCCCGGCTGAGCGGCCGGAGAATGAACTCACAGTCCAAACCCGCTTCCTCAGCCCGCATCACGGCCTCCTCCTTTTGCGACGGTGAGCAGACCAGCACGATACGGCAATCTGGGTACCGGTTCTGCAGAGTACCTGCGATCTGCAGGCTCATGGGATCATCGGCGGCGAGATCAATCACGACCGCATCAATAACCATGCGTCCCGCTATTCGCAACGCCGTGGCGCCCGATGCTGTAGTCGCGACCATGTAGCCACCGCTACGCAGTACGGAAGCCAGGGTCGCGGCTATGACGCGGTCAGCTGCCACTACCAGGACAAACAACTCTTTCTCTTCTTGCATGACTCCTCTTACTGTCACTGGGCTGATTGCCGCAGCCGGACTGGCGCGGTCCGGACATGTCACATTTGTTGACAAATGCAACCCGAAAGGTTGTCCGTGAACCCCGCATTTCTGAATCCTGAGTAGTCTCTGGTCTGAATTTTTGGCTCAGATGAAGGATCACTGACTCAGCATTTAGATACAAGGACTTACAATGAGCATGCGGGGAAGGTCAATAAGCGTTCGAACAGCACAAAATAGCGTGGCTTTGTTGCGAAAGTAGTCAAGCTGCTATCAACAATCGCCAACCACCGGTTTCTTTGTGCCCCGTGCCTCTGCACGGAGGCCTATTTGGGCACGGTCTTCAGATACTCCGCGGGAATGGGGTTGTCGGTTCGCTCGCTATCCCAGGAGATGGTGAGAATCCACCAACGCGTTCCGTCGTTCAGCAATTCGACGCTATTGATGCCGCGCTCGAAGGGCTGGTCCTTGGGCTCATGGCGGGAAGTGTAGGTAGTGAAGACGTGGGCGATGTTACCGAACTGCTCGGTGCGGCGGGCAATCTCCGATTCGTAAAAAGCATGCTGTTGGAAGTATGCCCCTGCTCCGCGAACATAGTCGTCGGGCGTCATGACCTTGTGCAGAGTCTTTCCGTCCTTATGCAGCACCGTTGCCAGTGTGGCCTGGGGGAGAAATAGGGAGTGGAAGCGTTCCCAGTTGCGGGCGCCGACGGGGCCGGAGATGACGTCATACATGGCGTGAATAATCGAATCAATGGATTGGCCATCTTCTCCGAAGGGAGGCTTGGCCTGCGGGTTCTGGGCAAGCAGGGCGACAGAGAGCAAGGTGATGACAAACAAAGCTTTCACGCGGGGCTCCAGGGTGGATGGTGACAGCAATGGCCGACAATACCAGAGGCTGCGGCGAGAAACAACGCGGGGTCAGGCCTACGAGCCTCGGCTGGTCCCCGGCAAACGCGAATTAAGCGTAGCCGCTGCCGGCCTGGCCACCAGCCAGGAGGCGGTAACGTACATAACAAAACATTCCAGGGCGAAAGGCAGGAATCCGAGATAGCCGGGCGCGGGCATCTCGAATATCTTCAGATCCTGAAACATGGGAAATATGTAGTGCCACTTGGCCGCGGCCCAGTAATTCCAGAACTCCCACAGCCAGCCGCAGACGAAACCGGAAATGAGGAGTGAATAGAAACGGCTGCGGCGGCCGGCGGCAAAATCGCCCAGGATGGAAGGCAGGCGCAGACGGTAGTTAATGGGATCGAGGAGGAATATGAATCCCACCCACACCAGGGCGAACAAGTAGGCGGCGGTGGCGCGAGGCAGGACCAGGGGGAGGGCTAAACAAGCGGCGCCAAGCATCACCATGGCGGCGCGTGTGCGGGGAGAAAGTCGCCGTGGAGCAGCCGGTAAGAACCAGCCGAAAGCTTCCACCAGGTCGGCTGTTTCCAGAATGCCCGGTGTAATGGTGGCAAACGACCAGCCGTAGCCGAGCAAGGCCAAGGCACGGCTGGCGGGCAGGCCGACGTAGGTCCAGTTCTGCAGGCGCAAATTGTAGGCTTCGAAAATCAGCCACAAGGGAATGGAGAGCAGAGCCATCCCGGCAAACTCTGCGGGATGGTCACGCAGGCGCGAGTGGCCTTTGATGGCGTACACAGCGGAATCGGCGAGCAGGATGTAGGCCGTCCAGGCGATGGGGGTGAAATAGGTGGTCACAGGCTCAACGCGGCGAAACATCAACCACCCGGCCACCGCCAACAGGCCCAGGCCGAACCACCCGTAGATCGGCAGGGGAAAGCGCCGGTGGCGCAGGAACTCGATGGCCAGCACGGCGACGGTAACGAAAGTAACGACAATACCAAGGGCCGTCATTACTCTCATAGTATCGTGGCGGCCCGGCGGCGTTTTAAGCCCGGGGGGCCCGGGCGGGAACCATTCTCCTGCGATTTTCTTTACATATCCCTTCTGAGGTGGGAAACGGTGTTGGGCGCTCACAAGCAGCCGTGATTCCCCTCACAGATGGGAAGTAAAAGGGCCAGCCACAATGGCGTGAGAGGCGGGGCTGTCCTGCTCCAGTCCCGGTCCTGCAGGCCGGGGTGATTGAGACCGGCCCCCGCTCTCTGTAAAATTTGAACGCAGGCTTTGGACACCCCAGCCCCGGGGAATGGCGGCGAGGAGAAGCAATGGCGAACAACACGCTCACAGTAACCGACAACCGGACGGGAGCGACGTACACACTTCCCATAGAAAACGGGACCATTCGGACGATGGATTTGCGGCAGATCAAGACCGGTCCCGAGGATTTCGGGCTGATGGGCTACGACCCGGCGTTCACCAACACGGCTTCATGCCACAGCAGCGTCACCTACATTGACGGAGATCGCGGCATCCTCCGCTATCGCGGTTATCCCATCGAGGTGCTGGCCGAGCACTGCACCTTCCTGGAGGTGGCCTACCTGCTGATCTGGGGCGAACTGCCTACGCAAGCGCAGATGAAGGACTGGATATACCAGGTCACGCACCACACCATGCTGCATGAGACGGTGAAGAAACTGCTGGAAGGTTTCCGCTACAACGCCCATCCCATGGGCATGTTCGTGAGCACGGTGGCGGCGCTCTCCACGCTGTATCCCGAAGCCAAGCAGGTGGAAAGCGCGGAAATCCGCCAGCACCAGATGCTGCGCCTGATCGGCAAAGTGCCGACTATC
>DASVBI010000168.1:0-7006 GCA_036375915.1 Terriglobales bacterium
GGCGCCCTGGACAGCGCTTCCGGCAAATTGCTGTGGAGAGTGGGGCTAGGGGGAGCAGTGCAATCAACTCCGGTGCTGACCGAAACCGCGGTTTACCTGGCGGGAATGGATGGCGAGGTGTATGCGCTGGAATAGGCTGGCAGTGGCGGCCATTGCGCTGGCCGGGCTGCAGTTCGCGGCCGCAGCCAGCCCGCTGGCGACCGCTCTTCCGGTTCACCAACATAAGTATGCGATGGGAACAGTGTTCGACATTGTGGCGTATGCGGATTCGCCAGAGCGCGCGTCCTCCGCGATTGAGAAGGCGTTTGAGGAGATTGTCCGCCTGGATGAGGTAATGAGCAATTTCAAGCCCGGGAGCGACCTAAGCCGCCTCAACCGCGGCGCTCATTTCCAGGTGGAAAATGTTGTACCCGACCTTTACCGTGTGGTGGCCGAGTCATTGCCCTATTCGCAGATGTCCGCGGGGAAGTTTGACATTACTGTTGGCCCGCTGTCCGGTCTATGGAAGGCGGCGTTGCGGGGCGGGCCGGTTCCCTCAGCCGCGCAACTCGCCAGGCTAGAGCCTTGCGTCGGCTACACGAAGATCCGCATGGTTCCGCCGCGTGGCATTGAGTTCCTCTCCCCCTGCCTGCAGATTGACCTGGGAGCCATTGGCAAGGGCTATGCCGTGGACAGGGCGGTAGAAATCCTGAAAGCCCAGGGCATCCGTTGCGCGCTGGTGAATGCCGGGGGGAGCACGATATATGGAATGGGATCGCCTCCCGGACAGGCGGGCTGGGCGGTAACTCTGCGAGACCCTTCGCACCGGGTGGGGGCAAGGGCCAGTCTACACAACAACGCGATTTCCACTTCCGAGCAAACCGCAGCCAGCCTGCTGGAAAGCAAACGGGCAGGACACATCGTTGACCCGCGAACCGGTCAGCCGGTAGATACGACGCTTGCCGTCAGTGTATTGGCGGAAAATGCAACCGCTGCCGACGCGCTCTCCACCACGCTCCTGCTGGTCGGACCGGGAAAGGGCCGGCAGTTGGTAGCGAAGACCACTCGAACAGCCGCAATCTGGATTTCACCTGAAGGGCAGGCCATCACTGCGTCGAGCGGGCCGCAGTTCTACCTGCAGGCTGCAAGAACTCTCAGCAGGGGCGGTTCCCGGTGAAGATAACCCGTTGGACATTAGCCTTGGTCGTCGCGTTCGTGCTGTTCGCGGCTCCTTCCTGGGGCAGAGTCTTGCTGCGCTGGACGCAGCCGGCTGTGCCAGCGCGAGAGGTTCTGGGCTTAGACAGCCTGGTGATCCCAGGGGGACCGAATGAGGCCGTGGTAGCCGCGCGGGCTCGCCAGTTGGGTTATAGAGTCTACCTCGAAGTTCCGCTGCCACGAGGTTCCGCCATCTCCGACACTGTCGCCGCGCAGGGGGTGTCAGGTATTATTCTCGAGCCCGGCGAAGCAACGCAGGTTCAGGCGGAGGCAGCAGCGGCAAAGATGCGGCTGAGCCATCCCGGGCTTTTGGTTCTTGTGGTTGACCGCACCGCCAAAGAACCGCAAATGCGCGGGCACTCCATCGTAAGCAACGATGGCGTTCTGGAGGCATCCAGTCCCACGGAACAGCCTTGGCTGGACTGCAACCTGGCCCTGGTCCGCTACGATGCAATCCTGCATCCCGCTCAGGTTCCGCTGTACCAGTTCGATTGGGAACTGCCAGAGCCTCTGCAACGGCGGGAGGGGCCGAGCGCGGGGGCTTACGCGCTGGCCGCCGCTGAGGCAGGAGCGTTTCATGCCGACGTGATCCTGAACGTGCGCGAGGACCTGCAAACCCGGCTGGCGCGAGGCGAGGTTGGGGCTTTGGTTTTCTGGGCCCGGGTGAAACCCTATCTGCAGTTTGCCCAAAGCAGTCCCGCAAAGCTACAGCCACAGGCTGATATCGGAGTCGTGGCAGACAGTGGTTACGATTGGTTTGAGCCCGCGAACCTGATGGCTCGCCACAACATTCCTTTCCGGATTTTAACGCCCGCCGAGCTGTCGGGTGGCGCACTCCACGGCCTCAACCTGCTCGTGACATTTGCCGCACCCGACCACGACGCAGTAGCGGCGGTGGCGAAGTTCGCTTCTCGCGGCGGCACTGCCGTTCTGGTAAATGCGAAGGGCATGTATCCCTGGCACTCCGCGCGACCAATCCGGAGCAATGAAGCAGTGGCGGATTACGCCGTCGGCAAAGGGAAGGTTATCGAACTGCTGAAGGCGGTGGATGATCCGGATACCTTTGCCAGCGACATTCGCCGCTTGATGGACAAGTCGGTTCCCTTGATCAGCCTGTGGAACGCACTGACGACGATTGCGGTTCCCTACAAGAAGCCGAATTCCGCTGACCTGGTTGTGGAACTGGTGAACTATGCGCAGGATGCATTGCCGGTACAAGTACGAGTGAAGGGCACATTTTCTTCCATCCGTTACGAGAGCCCGGAAGACGGCTGCTGCCGCAAACTGCAGGCGAGGCCAGAAAAGGGGTCCACGGAATTCGTGGTCCCCAGATTGGCAACGGCCGGCCGTGTCTATCTGAGCGCCGGGCCAGATGAGAAACATCAGGGCACAACTGTACCCAGTCCTTAAGCCGGCTCACGGCTCTCGCTGCGTTGCCGGCTAGCGCAACGCGGAGCGCGTGTGGGGTGGAGGAGAAGAATGAAATTGACGAAACGGCCATTGGTGTTTCTGCTGACTCTGCTTTTTTGCTTGACGGCGGTAGCGTCACCACTCCGCCCGGCTCAGAAGGCGGCTGCAAAAACATATTGGGTTTACCTGGGCACCTACACCGGACCGAAGAGCAAGGGTATTTACAGGTATCATTTCGATGCCACAGGCCGTGCGGCTGCGCCGGGCTTGGCCGCGGAAACTACGAACCCATCGTTTTTGGCGGTCTCTCCCAACCAGCGGTTTCTTTTTGCGGTGAATGAAGTAGCCGATTACGGTGGCGAGAAGAGCGGCGCGGTCAGTGCATTTGCCATTGATCACAAGACAGGCAACCTCACTTTTATCAACCAGGTTTCGTCCCGCGGGCCTGGGCCTTGCTACCTGTCGCTTGATAAGACCGGCCACTTTGTGCTGGTTGCCAACTACGACGAGGGCAGTGTGGCGGCTTTTCCGGTTCTCCAGGATGGCCGACTGGGCCAGGCCTCAGCTTTTGTGCAACATGCCGGGCACAGCGCGAATCCCCAGCGGCAGGAGGGCCCGCACGCGCACTGCATCGAGACTGACCGCAGCAACCGCCACGCGATTGCCGCCGACCTGGGTCTCGACCGCCTGCTGGTCTATCATTTCGATTCCAAAACCGGCGCGCTGACGCCCAACCAACCGCCTTTCGCGAAAGTGAAGCCGGGGTCGGGACCCCGCCACTTTGCTTTCGATCCCAGCGGCCGATTCCTCTATCTGGTGGATGAAATGGGCTCCACGATTTATGCATTTTCCTACGATTTCAACCAGGGCGTGCTGCGGCCGCTGCAGAGCATTTCAAGCCTGCCGAAGTCTTTTAAAGGCGAGAACTACGCCGCCGAAATCGCGGTGCATCCTTCGGGGAAATTTCTCTATGCCTCCAACCGGGGGCACGACTCCATCGCCGTCTTTGCCATTGATCCCGCCAAACACACGCTCACGCCCCGGGAGGATGTTCCGACTGAGGGTAAATTCCCGCGCAGCTTTGGCATTACTCCCGACGGGGCTTACATGTTCGTGGCCAATCAGAAGTCCGACAACGTGGTTATCTTTCGCATTGACCAGAGAAGCGGGCGGCTGACGCCAACCGGGCAGTCGCTGGCGGTGACTTCTCCGGTGTGTGTGATATTCGTGTCCGCTGAATAGTCCCTTAGCCTTGACCCAATGGCGCCTTTGCCACAGCCGGCTGGGTGAGCAGGGTGTTCTGGCCCGCAAGGGTGCGTGCGGGATCCACAAATAACCAGGCCACGGCGCCCACTCCGCAGAGGGCTGCGGCAACAAGAAAGGAAGCTGTCCATCCGAACCGGGTGGCAATTGCCGGAGTTAAAGAAGCGGTGAGTGCTCCGCCCAACTGCGCGCCCATATTCATGAAACCGGAAACCGAACCGGAGGAAGAGCCGGCGATGTCGGCAGTGACCGACCAGAAGGAACTTTGGGAAAGATAGAGAGCGCCGGCTCCTCCGGCGAGCACTACGCTGGCCAATCGCGCGCTGCCGACTTCGGAGCCGAACAGCAAAAATGCGGCCGCCAGCGCGATGGATACCGCAGCCACGCCGCATCTTCCTACGCGGGCGCCGCGCCAGCGGGTAAGGCGATCGCTGATCAGCCCGCCGAGCGGACAGCAGGCGGCCATGGCTAAGAACGGGAGCATGGCGTAGAAGGCGCTCGCCTTCAGGTTCAGCCCCCGCACGGTGGCCAGATAAATGTAAAACCAGCTGAAGAAAATCCAGGCCACGTAGCCGTAGCAGAAATAGCTCAGGGTAACCGCCATCACATCCCTGCTCTTCAGCATGGTAAGCCAGGAGACAAGAGCGGCTTGGTTTCGAGCCTGGCCGGAGTTTTTGTTTTCATCGGGTCTTTGCAGGCTGAGGCCGGAGTTGATGGCGTGCAACTCGGCTTGCGAAACTCGCGGGTGCTGGTCAGGGCGGTCACGGGCGATGAGATACCACACCGTGCCGCCGGCGAAGCCGATTACCGCACACACCCAGAAGGAAGCGCGCCAGCCGTGGTGCAGCATGATGTAGGTGACCAATGGAGGAGTAAAACCCGCTCCCGCGCCCACGCCGGCAAAGATCCAGCCGTTCGCGATGCCGCGTTCTTGGGTGGGTATCCAGCGCGCGACGAACTGGTTGGAGGCGGGATAGATTACCGCCTCGCCCGCGCCCAGCAGGAAGCGGACGGAAATAAACAAGACCAGCGCGGCGGCGATGCCGGAAGGCACGGCCGCGGTCAGGGCAGTGAAGATTCCCCACCACAACACGCCCGCGGCCAGCACCCGCCGCGGTCCCAGGCGATCCGCCAGACGGCCACCCACGGTTTGAAACAGCGCATACCCGACCAGGAACGAGCTGAATATCCATCCCAATTCAACGTTGGTGAAGCGGTACTCTCCTCGAATGGAGCTTCCTGCAATGGAAATATTCACCCGGTCGAGGAAAGCTACCGAGCTCAAGATAAAGAGCCAGAAAACCAGCAGGAAGCGTACGCGGCTTGTAGTCTGGGGCGGCAGCTTGGAGCTCCTTATTTCCAGAATGCTGTTGCTTGTCGGGCTTAGCGCACGGGCATGCGCAACTTCGACCCCTTTTGCTGCAGCCACTGGTTGAATTGCTCGATCATGGCTTTCGTCCACTTGCCGTCAATCTGGCCGGGCGTGTATTTGCCTTCGCGCAGCATCGTGTGGCCCCACTCATCCACCATGTGGTCCATCTCGGTGTCGTCCGCCACTTTTTCCGCCAATTGTGGAGGCACAAACGTGACCCCTTCTGGATCCCCGATGGCAATATCACCCGGCATCACGGTTACGCTGCCGATGCGGATGGGAACATTGATGCCCATCAAGGTAACCTGTTCCAGCGCGGAAGGGTCCACGCCGCGCACCAACACCTGGAAACCCGCAATTTGCTGGATTCCGGTAACATCGCGGACCGAGCCGTCCACGATCAGGCCATTGTGGCTTTTGGAAAAGATTGAAGTGGAGAGATTGTCTCCGGCAAAGGTTCCGTAACGGATTTTCCCGAACAGATCCACCACCAGAACGTCGCCTGGTTTGAGGGTGTCAATGACCCAGGAGTTTTGCCCTCCGATTCTGCCTTCTTTCTTTCCGTTCGCCTCCACCACGGCATCAATGTCCGGACGCCGCGGCATGAATACGGCGGTCACCACGCGCCCGACCAGCCTTTCGCCGGGATTGATGACCTTCCAGTTGCCCTCGAACTGGTTGCGGTAACCGGAGTCCTGCAGAACGTCCCAGGCTTCGTCGGCGGTTACATTCTTCAACCGTTGCAGCACGGCATCGGGGACGCGGGGCCGGCCGTCGGGAAATCGGTCGCCGTGCCACTGAGGAGTGAAGGCGACACGCTGTTCGGTGGAGAACAGCCCCAATTGGGCATGGGCCGGGAGCAGCAACGCCCCGGCCAGAAGCAGAACGGCAACCGCCAAGCTTTTTGTCATAGTTCGGCCAGGATGAGTCCCCACTCTCAGGCGGAATGGGCGCGGAACAATTGCACCAGCCGGTCCGCGATAATTTTGATTTCGCCCGGTTGCAGCATAAATGAGTTCATAGCCAGCCCAATCTCGGTGGTGGCCAGGATAATCGAGGGTTTGGACTCCTTCAAAGCATTCGAGGCCTGGTCGGGAGTGAGAGAAATGCGGCGCGGGTCCCAGTTGATCTGCATGTGAGGCACGTGGTTGGCGATGTCGGGAACAAAATAGGCGGTGCTCACGCCCGCCACCCGCGTGACCTCGCGAGAAACCATGTCCAGCCGGCTCCACCATTCCCGGGTGACTGCTTCATGGTCCTGGTTGAGGAAAATCTCCAGCGCCTTGACCATGCCCACAATCTCCTCCTTGCCGATCTTCTGGCCCCGGCCCAGGGTATCTTCGTGCGGGCTGTTGTTAAGCAGGGCGTAGTGGATCAGGTCCTTCTTTCCCAGCAGAAGACCGGCACACTGGGGGCCGCGCAGGGCTTTGCCGCCACTGAAGGCGATCAGGTCGTAGCCCATGTTGGCATAGTCCCAGAGATGGGAAACCGGGGGCGTATCGGCGGCGGCATCAATGAAGGTAGGAATTTTGTACTGTGCCGCCAGCTTTACCCACTCGTCCACTTTGATCAGGCCGGCCGCGTTGGCGAAATTGGTGAAATGCATCATGGCGGTGCGAGGGGTTACCGCCCGGCCCAGCTCGTCGGGTGTTTCAATCTCGATCAGCTTAATGCCCGTGGCGCGGAGCTGGTGATCAAAAGCGTTGCGGTGCGTCTTCTGGATGATGACCTCAGACTTCATGCCGCGCAGGTCGGGCAGTTGCTGAA
>DASVBI010000240.1:0-2037 GCA_036375915.1 Terriglobales bacterium
GGTGGAGGCAAAGAGCGGATGGCCGAGCATAGGATCGTGGACAATAGGCCGATGCCCAAGCAGGTAGTAGAGCGTGGGCGTGATGTCGGTCAGAGTGGAGACTCGCTGGTCGTCATAAACAAACTGGCCCCGCAGCCTGGCCGGCAGGTGCACGATGAGGGGTACGCGGATGATCTCGGGATAAATCGTGGTGGAGTGGCTGTAGCGCCCAAATTGGCCGGTGGCGTCGCCGTGGTCGGAGGTGATGACGATAATGCTGTCGTCATACAGATTGTGGGTTTTGAGATATTGCACGAACCCGCCCAGGCAACCGTCCACCTGGTGCACCTCATGCGCTATGCGGTTATTAAAACCGGGACGAGTGCGCCAGTTGGCGCTGGTGGGGTGCGGCAGATCGTTGTGGGCGAACTGGTGCACATTCATGGGTTGGGAGTAGAAGAGCACCGGCCGGGAGGAGTCATACCCACTCAAGAAATTTTCGGTTTGCTGGACTGTTGAACAAACCTCAAAGCGGTTCCACAGGGGCTTGTCGGTATCGAGCTTCACCAGGTTGTCGCTCGGCGAAAGCAACTGGCTCAGCACAGTGTCGTAACTGACCACCATGCGGTAGTCGTCGGCCCGAGCCAGCTTTTCCAGTCCGTTCACCTTTGAGAACGGCTGCAGATAGTGGGCGTGGAGCAGCATGGCGCCGGCCCAGATCGCCGGTTCGGAAAGCGTGGTCCCTGAATATTGTGTGTACACGTTATGCAATACCACGCTGTCGCGCGCCAGGGCGTCCAGGTTAGGGGTGAAGTCTGCCTTGGGGTTATAGGCGCCCAGATAGTCGGGACGCAGGGAATCGATAACAAAAATGAAAATATTGGGCCGGTAGCCGCGGGTGGGAAGCAGCGGCTTAACCAGGGTCACATTCACCGCGGCGGCGTCGCGTATGTCGGAGTACTGGCGCAGGATGCGGCAGAGATCGGCACAATGTTCCTGGGGAGCATTGCCCAGCAGGTCGTGCGCCAACTGAAAGGAGGCGTTCTGCAGGGCGTAGGTCTGCATGCGGCGATTGATGGTGTCGTCGGTGTCTCCCAGGGGGTTCGCCCAGAAGATTTCCGTCGCCTGCAGACCTTTGTAAGTAAACCCGCAGAGCAGGAGGACGGCCATCATGAGGGCTGCCGAATAGTGTGCGTGCCGCGGGCGCAAGCGGTAAAGGCAGGCGGTCAGGACAACCCAGAAGACGAGGGTGCAGGTGCGCTCCAGAACACCGTTCCAGTCGCCCCCGCGGATGATGGATGGCAGGGCCACCGCGGCTACGGCCACCACAGCCGCCAGCGACACCGTAATTGCTTTCCTGGAGTTGCCCAGGCCGGCTTTCTCCGCCCTCTCCAGGAAGGGAAGGAGGAGCGAGCCCGCAAACAAGGTCAGGGTAGCGGCCAGGCACGCGGCGTAGAGCTGCGCCGGCCAGCCTTCAAAACTCATGGCGCCGCTCAGGAAGCGGTCCAGCCCCAGCCACAGCGCGGCAAAAAAAAGCGCCGCCACCAGAGCGATGCGCACGCGGCGCGCGGCCAGCAGGCTGATGAAATTGAACACGGAGAAGACCGCAACCGCCAGCGTGACGTGCGAAACCAGGCTCCAGGCGGTAAGTTCTGCCTCGGCGGTATGGAAGCCAACCGTGCCCTTATCGAGGTACCCATGCAATATGGTTCCCCCGGAATACAGCAAGGCAATCAGCACGGCCGTGAGCACCGCTGTGGAATAGGGAAATTGCTCGCTCCTTCCCTCTCCCCGGTGCAGCCAGATGCGGCCCGCATCAGGAACGGCGGTGAGGAGCAGAGCTCCCAACGCCAGCAGGCTGGCGACGTAAGCGCTGCGGTCGCTCTGCACCGAGGGGATGAATGGCCGGGCCAGCAGATACACCCCGGGCGCCGCCAGAACTAGAATTATCGCGGTGTGCCACGCCGTCCTCTTCTCCGGCCAATAAGCCACGGCTGCTCCTGCCCAAACCACCCAGTAGAGCAACACATGGTGATGCGCAAACCATGGCATCCACTC
>DASVBI010000390.1:0-2119 GCA_036375915.1 Terriglobales bacterium
GCGAAGGTGCGAATCATGATGCCCTGCACCATGCGCTCCAGATTTTTGGCCACGTCGTAGACCGACTCCCGCTTGCCCAGGTTGATTTCCGCCGGCGACAAGTAGAGAGAAAACCCGCCCAGCTGGTGAATGCCGACATCGAAGGTCACGCGGGTGCGCAGCGAGGGCTTCTCGAAGATCATAGCCAGGGTCTTACCCTTGAGCGCGCTGGACCAGGCGTCGGGATGAGCCTTGATCTGTTGCGCGAAGTGCAGCAATTCCCCGATCTGCGCCGGAGTGAAGTCGCGGATGCTGAGAAAGTCGTGTGGCCACCGCGAAGCGCTCGCCATTGTTCCTCCTAGACCATGCTGCGCGCCGCTTCCAGGCGATGCTCATGGCGCGCGGTGAACTGCGACAGAAGATCGGCAATCGTGGGCTGGGTGCGCTCTTCCACCTCATAGCCAACGCGCACACAGGGCTTGTTCAAGCGCAGAATGGCCCCCAGGTCCACGGGCGTAGCCACCAGCACCAGATCGGCGGGCACGCGGTTGATGGTTTCCTCCAGTTCGTGCCGCTGGATGGCGCTGTAGCCCATGGCGGGGAGCAAGGTGGTCAGATGGGTAAAGCGCTCGTAGGTGCCACGAATCGAACCCACCGCGTAGGGGCGCGCATCCATGAGTTCGCCCGCGCCCCACTGCCGGGCCGCCACGACGCCGGCCCCGTAGGGCATTTCCCCGTGGGTAAGGGTGGGCCCGTCTTCTACCACCAGCACGCGCCGGCCCTTGATCTGTTCGGGAGCGGCGACGGAGACCTTACAGGCCGCCTCGATAATCGTGGCTTTGGGATTGTTCTGGCGCACGTTCTGCCGCACCACATCCACATTGTGCGCAGCCGCCGTATCCACTTTGTTGATGACCACCACGTCGGCGCGGCGCAGATTTACCTCGCCCGGGTAATAACCCAGCTCGTGTCCGGGCCGATGCGGGTCGGCAACCACAATCTCCAGGTCGGAAGCGTAAAAGGGGGTGTCGTTGTTGCCGCCGTCCCACAGGATGAGGTCGCCCTCGCGCTCGGCCTGGCGCAGGATGGCTTCGTAGTCCACGCCGGCATAAACCACGGTGCCGTTCACGATGTGAGGCTCGTATTCCTCACGCTCCTCGATGGTGCACTTGTGGCGCTCCAAATCCTCCAGGCGGGCAAAGCGCTGTACCGCCTGCTCGGCCAGATCGCCATAGGGCATGGGATGGCGAATGACTACCGGATTCCATCCCAGGCGCCGCAACTCAGCGGCCACCCGCCGCGACACCGGACTCTTGCCGCAACCGGTGCGCACCGCGCAGACAGAAACTACCGGCAGGCTCGACTTGACCTGGGTGTGCTCCGTCCCCAGCAGCCAGAAATCGGAGCCGGCGGCCACGGCGCGCGATGCCAGATGCATGACCGTGGGATGGGCCACGTCGCTGTAGGAGAAGACGACTACGTCAATCTCCTGCTCGGCAATGAGCCGTTCCATTTCCTTCTCGTCGGCAATGGGAATCCCCTGGGGATAGAGCGGCCCAGCCAGCTCTGGCGGGTAGCGCCGGTTGGCAATGTCGGGAATCTGGGTGGCGGTGAAGGCTGCGACCTGAAAATCGGGGTTGCGGCGAAAAACTACGTTGAAGTTATGAAAATCACGGCCCGCCGCCCCCAGGATAAGGACCTTCTGCATGGCACACTCCTCGCGTACAACCGCTGTCAGCAACCTTCGATGTTCGCCCGGAACGGGCCAGGAGGCAGTGAGGGGGGTCACAGGGCGGTGTGAGGGAAACCACAGGTTTCAAGGTTTCAAGGTTTCAGGGTTTCAGGGTTTCACAACTTCAAGGTGAGGTTCCGAAGTTGCGAGTTCTAAGTTGCGAGTTTCAAGCCCGACCGGTTCCACCCTGCAGGCAGCGGCGAGGGTGAGAGGGTCAAAGCAGGGCCGTGCGCCAGACCGCCCTGTCATACCAGGCCAGTCCAGGTGCAAGATACCGGAAAACGATCAATTCGCCGGAATCTTATCGCGCTCCAACTGCCCGCTGTTACCGCTGCGGCCGGCGGCGACGCAACTGGTGGTGACCATCACCCCGTCACATTTGACCAGATGTTCTGAAATGCTGTCGCA
>DASVBI010000264.1:0-4986 GCA_036375915.1 Terriglobales bacterium
ACGGCTATGGATCGTGGGTTGGGCATTGATTCTGGCGCACTTCATCGCCCAGGCCTTTGACGCCGCCCCAGGCTGGCGCGGACAGCTTTCAAGTGTGGTGGAGCTTGCCGGGCTGGAACTGGCAGGTACCGTTTTCGTAGCCTCGACCTGGAAAGTGGTTTTTGAGAGCCGCCGCCTCTTGGGCTTCTTCTTTCTTCTGCTGGTACCGCCCGTGCTCGTGCATTCCATCCTGGCCGGTGTTCCCCTGGACCTGCGCTGGCCTTACCTGGCCACCCTGGTGGCCATCTTTTTTGGCTCGACGGCCTTTCTCCTGCGGGTCCGCCGGCCTCTGCCTGCCTTTGGCCAAGGCGTGGCGGTTTTCCTGTTGGCCATCGGTTGCTGGTCCATCCATGATGCCTGGCGCCGCAACTATGACACCGGCACGCTCGCGATTCTCGCTCTGGGTTTTACGCTCGCGGGCGTGAATTTCTACCGCATTTATCAGCGCCGCTCCCCTGGCGTTGCCAGTACTTCTCTTGGCTTTCTGTCTTGGGGCGCGGTCTTTCCCGTGGGCGCTTTCACCGACCACTTCTTGCCCCATGTCGCCATCAACCCTGAAATCTGGAACGTGCCCAAATATTTTGTGGCTTTCGGCATGATTTTGACGTTGCTGGAGGACAAGTCTCTGTCCTTGCTGACGGTGAATGCTCGCGAACATCAAGCCAACCAGCAACTGCAGCGCTTTTCGCAAATCACCTCGCGCCTGCTCACCGGCGCCGACCCGCGGCTGATGTGCGGCGAGATTGCCCGCGTGATTACCCAGTTCAGCAACTTCCGCCGCGTCGCCATCAACTGGGAAAACGAGGAAGGCAAGCTGGAGATCGCCGGCGAGAGCGGCCTTTCACCCGAGGCCAGCCGCGAACTCCAGGACAAGGTGCAACATCTGACCGGCGCCGATATTGCCGAGGTGTCGTCCCTGGGCCGGCCCATTGGCTCCACTTCCATTCTCATCAAATATCGCGACATTGCCAGGTTTGATCCGGTGCGCAGTGTGGAACAGTTCGCTCCCAATCCGCTTTGGGAAAACGGTGACGAAGTTATTGTCCCTTTGCGTTCTTCCACCGGGCGGTGTCTGGGTTGCATTTCCCTGGACGATCCCAAGGACGTAACCCGGGTGACCTCCGAGGAAATGTCCAAAATCGAACTGCTGGCCGCCGACTTGTCGGTATCCTTTGAAAATGCGGCCCTGCAGCAGCAGCTCATCCGCTCAGAAAAACTGGCCGCCATCGGCAAGCTGGTGTCGGGCGTGGCCCACGAACTGAATAACCCTTTGACCTCGATCTCCGGTTTCTCCGAACTGCTGCTGGAGGAGGTGCAGCAGGAGAATGCCCGCAAAAAGCTGGAAAAAATCAGCCACGAGAGCCGGCGCATGCAGCGCATCATAGACAACCTGCTGCGCTTTGCCCGCCGCAAGACCATCGAGCAGGCGCCTCTGGACCTGCAGGCGGTGCTGCGCGAAGCCCTGGCCTTGTTCGAATACAAGCTGCGCAGCGAGCGCGTCGAACTGCGTACCAGCATTGATCCCACGCTGCCCCGCGTGGTGGGCGATGAGGACCAGATGAAGCAGGTGTTTGTGAATTTGCTGGGCAATGCCCTGGACGCGATAGATGGCATGCCCGAGCGGCGCATCAGCATCGAGATGTTCGCCCGGCACAGCCACGTGGTGATTCGCTTTGCCGATTCTGGAAAAGGCTTCAGCGATCTCAATCGCGCCTTCGATCCCTTCTACACCACCAAGCCGGTGGGCAAGGGGCCCGGCCTGGGGCTGAGTATTTGCTATGGCCTGATTAAAGAGCACGGTGGCGAGATTCGCGCGGAAAACCTGCAGCCGGGCGCGGTGGTGATCGTTGAACTGCCTCGAGCGCAGTCGCGGCCGCTGGCGCTTTCAGCCACCACCAACTCGTAGTGTCAGTTCTTTGCGCACCAACCACGAAAATCATATTCGTCGTGTGCTAACATCCTCTTCCCCATGCCCCCGCTCACGGCACTCATCCACACGCACAATGATGAATTGCGCCTTGGGCGGACACTGGAGTCGCTGCGCCCTTGCGATGAGCTGCTGATCTTCGATCACGGCTCGCAGGACGCCACCGCGGCCGTGGCCCGCGAATATGGCGCGCGGGTTATCCCCGCACCGGGTGCGACTCTAAGCCAGGCGCGGCACGATTGGATTCTCTGCCTGCTGCCCACCGAGGCTCTCAGCGAGGGATTGGAAGCTTCACTCTTCGAATGGAAGCTGGCGGAGCACAGCGCCGCCAGCGGCTTTAGTATGGCAGTTCGCGAGCAGGCCAGGGACCAGTGGCTCTCTCATCCGCCCAGCACTCGCCTGGTAAATCGCCATGCCCAGCCGTGGAGCGGGGCGCTTCCCCCCGATGATCCCCAGGCACAGCTCCTGGGCGGCGAGCTGTTGCGCTTTCAAGAACCGTAGCGTCTCCCAGTTGGCAGCTCGGTGCCTTGGCTGAATGCTGATTGCTGACAGCTGAGTGCCAGATCTTATTTTGCCGCCGCCACGCCCAGCCTCTGGTGATAGTCGGGATAGGGCGGCCGCGCGTACTGCTGTGGCGGGTGCTGCTTCAACTCCTGCAACACCACCTGCACAGCTTTTTCCAGTTGCGGGTCGCGGCCGTTGCGCCAGGCCTGAGGATCCATTTCCACGTCGTAATCTGGCGAGATACCGTGATTCTCCACTTCCCACTGCCCCTGCAACCCGTAAATGGCGATGCGCGGCGCGGTGACGAATCCCCCGTCCATCAGTTCGGGATAGTCGTAAATGCCGACCAGGCCGCCCCAGGTGCGCTTGCCGATAAGCGGCCCGACGCCGGCTTTGCGGAAGTACCAGGGCAGGGCGTCGCCGCCTGACCCCGACATTTCGTTGATGACCATAACCTTGGGACCATAAATTGAACCCAGGGGGCTGGACTGGTCGCGGCCCTCGCGCGTCATCATCAGGCTCATGAGCGGCCGCCGCAGGTAATCAACCACGTAATCGGCAATGTCGCCGCCGGTGTTGAAGCGTTCGTCAATCACCGCCGCTTCCTTGTCAATTTGCGAGAAATAGTAGCGGTTGAAGTAGGTGTAGCCGGCTTCAGCCGTGTTGGGCAGATAGACGTAGGCCAAGCGGCCGCCGCTCATTTGATCCACCGTGCGCCGGTTGTTTTCAATCCAGGCGCGGCGGCGCAGGTTGTATTCGCTTTCTATAGGCACCACCGTGACTTCGCGCGCGCCCTTGTCATCGGGATTAGGCCCCACTCTGAGGACCGTGGTTTTGCCGGCGGTGCCCTGGAAAAAGCTGAACAGGTTGTCACTATCGTGCAGCTCGCGCCCGTTCACCGCCAACAGATATTCGCCTGCCTTCACGTTCACGCCAGGTTGCGTAAGCGGAGCCTTCAGGTCGGGGTTCCAGTTCTCGCCGTTATAAACCCTGGAAAAACGATAGCGTCCGTTGGCGATCACATAGTCGGCGCCGAGCAGGCCGGTTTTAGCCAGCGGCTTCGGTTCGTCCATGTCGCCGCCGCGGACAAAAACGTGCCCCAGGCTCAGGTTGCTCAGCATCTCCTCGAATAGATAGTTCAGCTCATCCCGGTCGCCGATGTTCTTGAGGTATGGCGCGTACTCCGCCGAGGCGGCCTGCAGGTTTAGCCCGTGATAGTGCGGATCGTAAAGGAAGTCGCGCTCAATACGCCACACCTCGCGATACATCTGCTCCCACTCCGCCCGTGGATCCACGTACACCTGCATGTTTTCCAGCTTCAGCGGGCCCTCTCCCGGCTTGGGCTCGCCGGCTGAAGGCTTGGGCGGTTCGTCCGTGGAAGCGATGATCCACTGCTCGCCTTTGCGATACAGCAGCTTCTTGCCATCGTGCGACAGGCGGAAATCGGCGATGCCATCCACAAACTTGTCCACCTTCCGCTTTTTCAGGTCGAACTTGTGCAGCACCCATTTGGGATTTTCAGAATCCTCCTGCGACAGCACCGGCGGCGCCTCCAGCAGAAATAGCTCCCCAGTCTTGCCTGCCTCCAGGTCCACGTAATTGCGCGCCGGAACGGGAAGGGCAAGGATGCGCTGGCCGATGTTCTCCATGTCCACGCGCACCACGACCGGCTCTTTCTTTTCCTTCGATTCCTCCTTGTCCTGATCTTCCGGCTTGCTCTCCTCCTCCTCGGCAGCCGCACTCTTCTTCCTGTTCTTGTCCTTGGCCACGCTTAGCGGCTTGTCTTGCTCCTTCTTCTGCTCGCCCGCGACTTTCTCTTCGTCGCTCTCCGGCGCCAGGGGCGAAGGCAGGTCTTTGCCGAGGACCACTACGTAAGCGCTGCTGCTCACGGGACGGTTGATGCTCGACATGTCCAGCCAGTCAGCGCTCAGCCCCACGTCGGTGCTGGCCAGGAAGTACAGGTACTTGCCCTTGCTGTCGAAAGCGGGATGCCGGGCGTCACTCATGCCGTCCGTGATCTGGAAAGACTTGCCGCTGGCCAGCGAGTAAACAAACACCGCGTGCAGATGGTTGGGCAAAAGCTTGGTATAGGTCAGCCACTGGCTGTCGGGCGCCCACTGCGGGTCCAGCGTGCGCTCCGGCGTTTCAAAAAGGTTGCTGTCTACCTTCACCGGCGTGCCCTTAGCCAGGTCCACATACCACAGGTTCAGGCGCTTGTCGGTGTAGGCGATTTTCCTGCTGTCCGGCGCCCACTGAGGCGAATAGAAAAACGACGGCGGATTTCCCAGGTTGATTTTGCGAACCTCGCCCAACCCGCTCTGATCGCGCAACTCCAGGCCGTATTCACCGGAAGCGTCGGAAAAATACGCGATCCACTTTCCGTCCGGCGCCCAGGCCGGATCGCGCTCTTCCACCGCCGTGGTGTTGGTCAGATCGCGGATGTTGCCCTTGTCCGAGGGCACGGTAAGAATCTCGCCGTGCGCCTCCAAAACCGCGCGCACGCCGGTCGGGGAAAG
>DASVBI010000344.1:0-8910 GCA_036375915.1 Terriglobales bacterium
CTCTTTCTCCCGACGGCAACCACGCCGCCTACGTAGTCGAGAACAACGACGGCCCCGGCCGGCCCTATGAGCAGATCTGGCTCATGGACCTGCGCAGCGGCAAGAACCTGCAGCTCAGCGCCGGCGCTGACACCTCCGGCAACCCGGTGTGGTCGCCCAGCGGCGAATGGCTGGCCTACGGCAGCGATTCCGGCGACAAGTCCGGCCTGTTTATCGTCCATGCCAACGGCGCGGGCGCTCGCTTTCTCGCGCCCGTGGAGTCCACCAACAGCCCCGAGCCGCACGTAGGCCGCACCATCGCCTGGTCACCCGACAGCAAGCAGATTGCCTTCGTTTCCGCCCAGCCCGGCCCCGAAACCAAGGACGCCTCGGGCGACCCCATGGTCATCACCCGCTACCTCTACAAGCCCGATTACTCGGAAGGAAACACGCACTTCAACGACAACCGCCGCCTGCACATCTTCGTCGTGGACCTGGGCTCCGGAAAGGTGCGCCAGTTGACTCAGGGCGCGGGCTACGAGCACTCCATTGACTGGTCGCCGGACGGCACGCAAATTCTCTACACCGCCGAGCACGGCCCGGATGCCGACCGCTTCTTTAATTACGATCTGTTCACGGTGCGGCCTGCCGACGGCGCCATCCATCAACTGACCTCGACGGAAGGCGTGGAGTATTACCCGCGCTGGTCGCCCGACGGGCGCATGATCGCCTTCGCTGCCACCAAGCGCGGCCTCACCGACCGCGAAACCAACATGGAAGATACCCACATCTGGGTGATGAACGCCGACGGCAGCGGCCGCCGCGAGATTGGCGCCGCCATTGACAACCGCCAGGGCGCGCCCCAGTGGGCCGCCGACGGCTCCGCCCTCTACTTCACCGTGCAGGACCGCGGCAACGACCGCCTCTATCGCCTTCCCATCAACGGCTCGCCCCAAGTCGTGGTCGGCGAAACCGGCTGGGTGGGCACCTTCTCCGTGGCCAAGGATGGCGCCATCGCCTACACCTTCGCCCCTGCTGCGGATTTTCCCGAACTCTTCCTGCGCCCGCCTGCAGGCGGCGCCGCCCGTCAGCTAACCAACCTCAACCGACAGGTGCTGGCCGGCAAGCAACTGGCTCCGGTGGAATCGTTCACTTTTCTGAGCAACGACTTCAAGTGGAACGTCCAGGCCTTCCTCACCCAGCCCATTGGCTTCACTCCCGGCCGCAAGTACCCGCTCATCCTCAACATCCATGGCGGACCGCACTGGCAGCAGGGTCCCTACCTGAACTTTCGCGAACAGGTGTACGCCGCGCACGGCTATGCCGTCCTTAACGTTAACTATCGCGGCTCCACCGGCTACGGCCAGAAGTTCGCCGATGCCGTCTTCGCCGACCAGGACGGCCACGAAGCCATGGACGTGCTCTACGGTGTGAATGCCGCCTTGCACCGCTATCCCTGGATTGACCGCGACCGCATGGGCATCGAGGGCGTCAGCTACGGCGGCCAGCTCACCGACTGGCTGATCACGCAAACCAACATCTTCAAAGCCGCCATTCCCATCGCCGGCATCAGCAATTTCATTTCCTACAACTACATGACCTACTACAACCAGTATGAAGCCATGGAGTGGGGCGCCTACCCGCACCAGGGCAACCTCATGGACCTCCTATGGGAACGCTCGGCGCTCAAGCATGTGGCCGCGGTCAGCACGCCCACCATGTTTATGCACGGTGAAAACGATCCCGACGTGCCCATCGCCGAAGCCGAGCAGATGTACATCGCGCTTAAGGATGTGGGCGTGGAGACGGTGTTCGTGCGCTATCCGCGCGAAGGCCATGGCCTGCGCGAGCCCAAGCACCAGGTAGACAGCATCGAGCGCGCCTTTGCCTGGTACGACCGGCACTTCGCCTCGCCCCAGCCCAAGCCCAGTCCAGCGATTCCATAAACTATGCGGCGTCATGCTCACGCGCTTTAACGCCGAAGCATCTCGCGTACACCACCACAGAATTTGACGATTGAAGATTTACGATTGAAGGAACAGTTTTCAGCACCCAGCCGTCAGCCCGTGGATGCACGAATGGCTCAAGTGGCTGAAAGCTGATAGCTGAGCGCTGATTGCTGGGTTTTGCAATCGTCAATCGTCAATCTACAATCGTCAATGGCTTCCTCTGTGCCTCCGTGTCTCCGTGGTGAATATGGGCTTTCCCGACTTTCACGGCAACCCCGACACTGTCCGCCGCCTGCGCGAGATGCTGGCGCGCGACCGCTTTCCCCACGCCCTGATCCTCTCCGGTCCTCGCGGCGCGGGCAAGTACACCCTGGCGCAGATGGTAGCCAAGGCCATGAACTGCCTGGAGAAGCCGCCCGGCGCGGAGGGCCTGCCCGACTTCTGCGGTCACTGCACCAACTGCCTGCGCATCGCCCAATCCGATGACCTCGACGCCCGCTTCGCCGAGGCCGTCGAGGCCCGTGAGGGCCTGCGCGATACCGACAAAAGAGAGACCCGCATCTTCGTCCAGACCCATCCCGACGTGCTCGTTATCCCCCCTGAGCCGCCGCAAATGCTCATCAAGGTGGACCAGATCCGCCGGGTGATCGAAACCATCTACTACCGTCCCGGCGAAGGCCACCACCGGGTGTACATCTTTACCCAGTCTGCTTTTATGAAGGAGGCCGCCAACTCCCTGCTCAAGGTGCTGGAGGAGCCGCCCGAGTTTGCCACCCTCTTCCTTCTCACCGAAAATCCCGGACAACTGCTGCCCACCATTCGTTCTCGCTGCATCACCCTGACCCTCGCCGCGTTGCCGGCAGAGGATCTGGAGCGCGACCTGCTTGCCCAGCGCCCCCAGTGGTCGCCCAAGCAGCGCGCCCTGGTGGCGCGCCTGGCCGAGGGCGCCATCGGCCGCGCCCGCAGTTTCGATGTGGAAGCCTATTCCGCCGCCCGCGCCGACGCCCTGGTCCTGTTGCGTTCTGCCCTTTCCAGCGCCGACCACAGCGCCCTCTTTAAGGTCACGGAGACTTACCGCGCCGGCGCCGAAGGCCAGGAGAAAACCCAGCGCCTGATTCGCGCCCTCTATTCCCTGCTTCAGGATCTGGCCTTCTTGACCAACCGCACCCCCGAACTGGTGCGCAATACCGACATGCTCTCCGATTTGAAATCCCTTGCCGCAGGTGTGGATTTTGCCTGGCTGGCCGCCGCCAGCGAGCGTTTAAGCGAAGTCGAAAGCGGCATGCGCCGCAATCTGCTGCGCTCCCTGGCGCTGGACGCCTTCGCCACCGCCGTGGAAAAAGGCTGACGGCGCTGTCCAGCAGTCAGTACCTTCGCCATGTGACCACCGTCGCCTGTCGCATTTTGCGAAACCTCGCTCAGCATTGTTTCGGCACCGTTTTCTGTGGTAGCTTAAACGCAGTCTCACACCCCTATTTGTTCTTCAGGCAAGCACACAGGGTGTTTACTCCGCGCGACCGCGTGCGCGATTGCAACCATGGACGGTGGTGACATGAAAGATAGCCTGGATGCGACAGCAGTTGAGCGCGCCCCTGAAGCGGAAGAGTTTTCCAACCGCAAGCTGATTCGCCCGCTCCTGAATCACAACAACGAGCGCAACCACCGCGCCGAAGCCCCCATGGAGCGCCGTGACCGTTCCAACGGGCCCGCGCCCCGCAAGAGTGTTCCCCAGGAACAGACCAACGCGGAAAACTTCTACTATCAGAAGCAGATGCAGAGCCATACTCCCATGGTGGTGGTTCTCCAGGACGGCGAGGAAATTCACGGGGTCATCGAGTGGTACGACAAGAATTGCCTCAAGCTGGTGCGCGGCGGTCAGCCCAACATCATGGTTTACAAGCCTTCCATCAAGTACATGTATAAGGAATCGGAGAACGGCAGGAAGTAGCTTTCACGCTCCGGGCTTGCAATCGAAAATCTTCAATCGTCAATCAGAAGAACCGCGTCACGCCCTCTTCCAGCACTAGCACCCGCTCCAGCACGCCCGCCGCCTGCGCCTCTTTTTCCAGCAACTGCAGGGGCTCGTCTATGGGCTCGTGGGACAGGCGGAAGGTGCCGTAGTGCATGGGCACCATCCAGCGCGATTGCAAGTCGAGGAAAGCGCGGACGGCGTCGCCGGGGCTGGCGTGCACGTTGCGGAAAGCGGGAGGGTTGTAGGCGCCGATGGGAAGCAGCGCCAGTTCGGGATCGAACTTGCGGCCAATCTCGCGGAATCCGGAAAAGTACGCGGTATCGCCGGCGTGGTAAACAGAATGATGCTTAGCTTCCAGAACGTAGCCGCCGTAGCCGCGGTGCGCGTCCTTGATAATGCGCGCGCCCCAGTGCCGCGAGGGTACGCTGCTCACTGTAAGTCCGTGATGGCGGTAATCCTGCCACCAGTCCAGCTCCACGATTTTGCTGAACCCCAGGTCGGCCACCAGGTCATGCACGTGGCTGGGCACCACAATCACCGGCGCCGAACCGCGGCGCCGCCTCGTGGCCCGGGCAATGGCGCGCAGCGATGGCCGGTGCAGGTGGTCGAAATGCGCATGCGTCACCAGCACCAGATCAATGGGCGGCAGATCGCGAATCTGCAGCCCCGGCCTCCGCAGGCGCTTGAGCACGAACAGCCAGCGCGCGAAATTGGGGTCCACCAGCACCCGTTGTCCGGCCATCTGCAGAAAAAAACTGGAGTGGCCGATAAACGTCACTCCCAGCTGGCCGTCGCTGGCCAGCACCGGCTTGTGCGTCCTGCCGGTGCGCGGCGTCACCGCTGAATGCCGCACCAGCCGCGTGAACTGCCGCGCGCGACGCCTGAGAGTCAAGTTCAGCATGTAAGTAATTAGACGCTGGCAAATTCACGTACGATGCAAGCCCGCTCAGCCCCATCGGCCACCGGAGCCGGGAAAAATTGTCCCGCGGGGCTTGCCTGCTCTCCATTGTAGAAGAATCCTGCCCGCGCTTGCTTGACCATGCGGATAACCCTCATTTCTAATCGCAGGGAAGCACAAGGAGAGGGGCAACATGCGCGTTGCATTCTTGGGTTTGGGAATCATGGGCCGGCCGATGGCGGCCAATCTGGTAAAGGCAGGCCACGAAGTGAGCACCTGGAACCGCAGCTCCGGCAAGGAAGTGGAGGGCGCGCGGGCGGCGGCCTCGCCGGCGGAGGCGGCGCGCGGCGCGGAGGTGGTGTGGATGTGCGTTTCCGACACCGCAGCCGTCGAGCAGGTGCTGTTCGGGCCCGAGGGCGTCGAATCAGCCCTGGAACCGGGCGCGTTGGTGGTGGATTCCAGCACCATTTCTCCCTCCGCCACCTTGCGCTTTGCCCAGCGCCTCAAGCAAAAGGGCGCCGACTACGTGGATGCGCCCGTCACCGGCTCCAAAATCGGCGCCGAAGGCGGCCAGCTGATTTTCATCGTCGGCGGTGCGGAATCAACCGTGGACCGGCTCCGGCCCCTGTTTGCCGCCATGGGCAAACTCATGGTTCGCGTCGGCGACACCGGCAAAGGCCAGTCTGCCAAGCTGGCCATGAACCTGATGATCGCCGTCACCTATGAAGGTTTCGCCGAAGCCCTTACCCTGGCCACCCGACTGGGCGTGAACATGGAAAGACTGCTCGAACTCATCAACGCCTCCATGGTGCGTTCCGGCGTGGTCGAATATAAGGCGCCCTTTGTGCTCAAGCACGACTTCACCCCCAACTTCCCCCTGCGGCTCATGCACAAGGACATTCACCTCATGCTCGACGCCGCCCGCGAAGCCCGCATCAAGCTCCCGGCTCTGGAGACGGTCGAGGAGATTTACGAGATCGCCGCTGACGAGGGCCAGGGCGACCTCGACTATGCCGCCACCCTCGCCCTGCTGGAAAAGTGGGCCGGTGTTGAAGTTAAAGGCACTTCCGCTTGAGGTACATGGCCTAAAAATCGTGCCCTGGATATGCGCGGGAGCCGCTGAAATTCGTTACAATAGAACAACTAGCGGTTCGATGTCGGGGAAGTGTCTTTTCCCAATTTAATCCAGTAGAAAGCTGATCAATGCTGACCACCATTCTCATTGCCGTGGCTGTCGCCTTCATCGTCATGCAAGCCTCCGGCTTCTGTACCACCATTTACCTGCACCGCGCCATGGCCCACAAGGGACTTCGCCTTCATCCCGCCGTGGCCATGCTGATGCGCATCGAACTCTGGCTGTTTACCGGCATCAATGCCCGGGAGTGGGTGGCCGTCCACCGCAAGCACCACCACTTCACCGACGAGGAAGGCGATCCCCATAGCCCTTACCTGAAGGGCCTGTGGAAGGTGTTGTTCCTGAACGCGTTTTACTACGCGCGCGAAGCCAAGAAGCCGGACGTGGTCGAAAAGTACACCCGCGACATCCCGCGCACCCCCGCCGAAGCGGTGCTGGGCCGGGGTTCCCTCGGTTTGGCGGTGGGCATCTCGCTGTTCGTGGCCCTGTTCTGGGCCATCCAGGGCGGCTGGGCCGGGCCCGTCATCGGCGTTGCCACTTTTATCGTGCAGGGCGCCTCTTACATCGGTATGAACGCGGTCATCAACGGCGCCTGCCACGCCATCGGCTACAAGAATTTTCAGAATACCGCCACCAACCTGCGCCTGGTCGCCTGGCTCTCCAGTGGCGAAGGCCTGCACAATAACCACCACCAGTACCCGGCTTCCTCCAAGCTCAGCATGAAACGCGGGGAGTTTGACCCTGCCTGGCCGGTGATCCGGGTCCTGCAGGCGTTTTCCCTCGCTCAGCCTTTGCCCCTGCCCAGCGAGCACTAGCTCGCCACGGCGTGCCCGAAGGTTCTTTGGATTTGAGCGGACCGGTCACGCTGACCAAGTTTGACAGCACGCTCACCTGCGATTCGCCGCCCGGGCGTTCTATCCCCCTGCAGCCTGACTTTGTGCCTCGATTGACATCTGCGACCCCCACCCCCGGCATCTGTTGTATTGATGCAGGGGTGGGCCGTCGTCGCCGATGTGCTGGTCGCCCTCGTGCTGGTCACTATCTGGTATCTCGGGTTCCTGCGCTTCAACCGCAAGAAAGCCCGGCGGTTGTTGCACTGGATCTGTGCCGCCAGCGGGCGCGAAGGGATGCTGCCGTGTGTGCGTTGGATGAGCGCCTCCTGTTTTCACTTCCGCCTGCAGGTCCCGGGGGAAGATTTTCGCCAAATTTATATCAAGGTGCAGTTGTTGCCCCGGGAAATGCCCCTGAACTGGCTACTCTGTCATTGGCACGGGCGCCAGGAGGTGCTCACCTTCGAGGCCGACCTCAACTACGCTCCCGCCTTCAACCTGCAAGTGCGTAACTACCGCTGGAGCAAGCGTGGGGGTGGCGCCATCCGCTCCTCCGATGCGCTGGTGGTGCGCACCGGCCCGGTGGTGCTCACCACCCGCGGCGATTGGCAGCAGGACCTGACCAATATGATGAACGGCCTGCTGGCCTCCCGCGACTGCAACTTTGAGCGGGTGGAATTTCGCCGCCGCAGCCCCCATTTTTCCGCCACCCTGCCCCTGAAGTCCCTCGACCTGAACTGCGATGGCGCCGGCCAATTGTTGGAAGCCCTGCGCGAGTTGGCCACCGGCGCCTCTGCCGCCATGTTCTAATCCCGGCTGTCCTTTATGGGGCGTGCCCACCCCCCGCCGCCTTTCACTTCAACCTTCGTTACGCCGTCCCGCCGCGTCGTAGTACCGGCGTCTTGCCGGCTGCCCCTGAGAGCGTCTGCCCTCAGGAACTCTGACGCGCATTTCCCTGGCCGCTACAATGGCCGCGTGGCCTTCCGCATCCGCCAGTTCCGCAAGGATGATTTCGAGCAGCTCTGGGCAATTGACCAGGAGTGTTTCCCCCCCGGCATCTCCTACACCCGCATCGAGCTGGCCTTCTATATGCGCCGGGCCCATGCCTTTACCCTGGTGGCGGAAAGCGTGGCCCCGAAAGCGGCTTCCGGGACCGAATCGGCAGCCGGTTTACCCCCCGGCAGAGGCATTGCCGGCTTTATCGTGGGCGAGGGAAGCACCCGCGGAGCGGGGCACATCATCACCATTGACGTGCGCGCCGAGGCTCGCCGCCATCGCGTGGGAACCGCTCTGCTGCAGGCGGCGGAGGAGTGCTTGCGGGCGGGCGGCAGCCGCCACGTCTTTCTGGAAACCGCCGTGGACAACGCACCCGCTCTCGCCTTCTACAAGCGCCACGGCTACCAGCTCATCAAGACCATCCCGCGTTATTACAAAAACAATCTCGACGCCCTGCTCCTGGGCAAAAAGCTCACCTCGCCCGCCGTCAGTTAGTGTTTGGTAGTTGCCAGTTGGTCCGGAGATTCCCTGGGTTTGTGGCGCGGGCGTCCTCACCCGCGATGTCCGGCCCGGCCGTCTTGAGGGTGTCTCGCTCTCACCCCGCGATTGACTCCACTGCACAAGTTTGTGGCGCGGGCGCCCTCGCCCGCGATGCCTGTGACAGAACCAGCCCCGCAGAGGCGGTTGAAAGTAGCCCGCCACTTCAGTGGCGGGAAAACGGCCAAATCTGTTTCCCAGTCCCCCAGGGACGGCTGAACTGGCGGAAGGACGCAGCCAGCAAACACAAAAACACCGGCCGGGTTCCCGAGGTGACGGAGCAGGTTAGCCTCGGTACCCGGCCGGAATCGTGGTGGTTGCGAGTGCCGCGATGTTGCACCACTGCCAGCCTGAGAGGCAGCCCCTGCCAGCTGGGTTGCCTGAATATATCTTGAGATATCAGTCAACATCTGCCACCAGTCCGGTGGCTTCTCGATTACTTGCGCTACAATGCTGCCCGCCGCCTTCGCGGCTGCAAGGAGCCGCTATGGCCGCCAACCCAGCACCCTCACGTGCGCTTTCCTTATATACCCGCACTGAGCCCGATGCGATCATAGTCGAGTGTCGCGGGCGCCTGGTCCGCGAAGCCACCGACCAACTGCGGCAGACGGTCA
>DASVBI010000329.1:0-7096 GCA_036375915.1 Terriglobales bacterium
GGGTCAGCTGCGATACCCGATCCAACTCTTCCTCCGCGGCCTTCAGATATTCGCGCACATTCTCCGGCAACCCGCTCTGGTTCTTGGCCAGGTACACAAGATTGACCACCGATTCCAGGGGATTATTGATCTCGTGCGCCACCGTGGCCGCCAGCCGTCCGGTGGTGGCCAGCTTGTCGCTCATGCGCAAAGCTTCTTCCGTTTTCTTGTGCTGCGTGATGTCGCGGGCAATCTTGGCCGCGCCAATCACTCGCCCGCTATGATCCCTGATGGGCGAGATGGTCAGAGAAACGTTCAAGCGCTCCCCGGTTTTGGTCATCCGCACGGTTTCAAAGTGGTCAATGCGCTCGCCGCGCCGCAGCTTGTTCAGGATGATTTCTTCATCGCCGTGCAGTTCCGGCGGAATAATCTTCAAGATCGGCTGTCCGATCATCTCCTCGGATGAGTAACCAAAGGTGCGCTCCGCGGCCGCGTTCCAGCTGGTCACCACGCCGTTCAAGTCTTTGCTGATGACGGCATCGTCGGAAGATTCGACGATGGCCGCCAGCTTGAGGCGCGCGCTTTCCTCCACCTTTCGGGTGGTCGTATCCGTGCACGCCCCCACCAGGTAGGCTGGTTTGCCATCCTTGAACACCATCTTGCCGCGGTCGTAGAGCCAGCGGATGTGTCCGCCCGGCAGCACCACCCGGTACTCCATTTCAAAATCGCTGCCCTGTCGGCTGCGTTCCACGGCAGCCAGCAGTTCGGGAACATCCTCCTGGTGCACCAGGCGCACGAAATCTTTGGTTGTGCGCACTTCCGCGCTGGCCGGCAAACCAAACAGCCGCTTCAGGTTCTCGTCGAATTGCAGAAACTCCCCGCTCGCCGGATCCCAGCGGTAGGTGCCGGTATCGGAAGCAGCCAGCGCCGCCCGCAGCCGCTCCTCGCTTTTGCGCAACGCATCTTCCGCTCGTTGTTGCGAGGTGATATCAGTGTTGGTGCCGAACCAGCGCGCCACTTTGCCCGTGGAGTCGCGCACCGGCACCATGCGCGTCAGGAAGGGCCGGAACACCCCGTCGGCCCCGCGCAGCGGAAACACCATCTCAAAGGGCTCGCCGCTTTGAATCGAGGCCTGCCAGCGCTTCATGACTTCCGGGAGCACCGCCGGGTCGTGCACCGTTTGCCAGCCCCAGCCCAGCATCTGCTCGGGGGTCGTACCGGTGTATTCATACCAGCGCTGGTTATACCAGTAAATCCAGCCATCGGGCTGGGCCATCCAGTCGAGTTGGGGAATGGATTCGGCGAGCATGCGGAACTGCTGCTCGCTTTCCTCGATGGCCGCGCGCGCCCGGACCTGAAGAGTAACATCCACCGCATGCACAAAAACCCCTTCCACCTTGCCGGCGCTATCCCGCAGTGGCTGGTAAAGGAAATTGAAGAAGGCGTCCTCCTTCTCGCCGCCGGGACCGCGGTTCAGGCCCACTTTCGCTTCTGTTCTGCTCACCGGCTCACCTGTCTGGAACACCTGGTCCAGCAGTTCGAAATAACCCTGCCCGTCTAATTCGGGCAAGGTCTCGCGAATGGTCTTGCCCAGCAGTTCTTCCCTGTGGCTGCGTCCCACCATCTGGAGGTAGGTGGGGTTCACATAGGTCCAGCGATGCTCGGGTCCCTCCAGTATGGCGATGGCGGCGGGAACTTGCTGCAGGAATTCCCGCACCCGCCGCTGCTCCCGTTCCGTTTCCGACCGCAGCCGCTGCTCGAGTTCACCTACCTGGCGCCGCACCTGCGCCATCCTGATGTGGGCCTCTACCCGCGCCATCAACTCCCGCGCGGTAAAAGGTTTGACCAGGTAATCATCGGCCCCGGCATGCAGACCTTCCACCCGCGCTTCCTCGCCGGCTCGCGCCGAGAGCAAAATGACGGGTATAGCGCGCGTCTGCGGGTCCCGGCGGATGGCTTGCAGCATGGCAAAGCCATCCATTCCCGGCATCATGATGTCGCTCAGCACCAGACTGGGATGCATTTCGCGCGTAGCTGCTACCGCCTCTTCTCCGCTGGCCACGGCATGCACCCGGTACTGCTGGCTTAAAAGACGGCTGACGTAACCGCGCAAATCGGAGTTGTCGTCCGCCAGCACAATCAGCGGCCGCTCTCCCCCGTCCTCTTCCCCTCCCGCCGCCGGCCTGGTCACGCCCTGGTCCTGTGCTCCGGCCTGGGGGACAGCTTCGCCGCCTGATTCCTGCGGCAGCCAGCGCAGCGCCTCCTCCACGTAGGCGTCTGGCCGACAAGCCCAGGCATGTCGGGTCCCGTGTGCGGCGATTCGTTCCGCCGGCAGGTGTTCCCGGCCCAGGGGAATGGAAACCGTGAACGTGCTGCCGCGGCCCACCGTGCTCTCCGCTCCCACCCAGCCCTCGTGCAGCTTCACCAGTTCGCTCACCAGCGCCAGGCCGATTCCGGTGCCTTCATAGCTGCGGCCTCGCGCCCCCTCCACGCGGTGAAAGCGCTCGAAAACCCGCGACAACTCCTGCGGCGGAATGCCTCCTCCCGTATCCTGCACGCTCAATTCCGCGCGGCCATCCACCGCCTTGAGCCGCAATCGCACCTCGCCTTCGAAGGTGAACTTGAGGGCGTTGGAAAGAAGATTCAGAACAATCTTCTCCCACATCTCGCGGTCCACATACGCCGGCTCCGGCAGGCACTCGCACTCCACCCGGAAATTCAGCCCAGCCTTTTCCATGGCGGAACGGAAAACTCCGGCCAGCTCGGCCGTAAAGGCGGTCAGGTCGGTGGCCTCATAGACCGCCTGCATACGGCCTGCCTCAATGCGGGAAAAATCCAGCAGCGTGTTCACCAGTTTCAGCAGGCGCAGGCCGTTGCGGTGGACGATTTCGAGGTGTTCGCGCTGCTCCCGGCCATCCGCCTTGTGCAGCATGTCCTCCAGCGGGCCCAGCATGAGGGTAAGCGGGGTGCGGAACTCGTGGCTGATGTTGGTGAAGAAAAGAGTTTTGGCACGATCAAGTTCGGCCAGCGCCTCCGCCCGCCTCCGCTCCTCTTCATAGGCTCGGGCGTCGGCCACGCTGGTGGCAATTTGCCGGGCGATGAGGCTGAAGAAAGTACGATAGGCTTCATCCAGCTTTTTGTGCGGGCTGATCCCTGCCAACAGCAGGCCCGGTTGCGCCTGCCCCGGGGTGGCTATGGGGATAAGCACTCCACTGCGCGGGGGAACCTCCCAGCCGCCAGGCGGCAACCCAGGAGCGCTCTCGTCCAGTTCCTGTACGGTAAGGCTGCTGCCTGCATCCATGGCTTGGCGGGCCAGCCGAGACAAGCGCGACCCCGCCGAACATACTTCCCCACACAGCCGGTGTTCGTGGCTGATGCCGGCCGTCTCCGCCACCTCCAGTCCGCCTTCCGCGGCGGGTTGGCACAAGATGGCGAAGGGAATATCCTGCGGGTTCTCGCCCATGGTCTCAGCCGCGATTCGCCAGGCATCGCGTTCACTCCTGGCGTCTACCCCTCTGGCCGCCAAGTCGCGCAGCGTGCGCAGCCGGCGTTCCCCGATCACCTCTTCGGTGGTTTCAAGAACCGCGGTGAAGACCCCGCCTACGTCGCCGGTTTCCACCCGTACCGGGCTGAAGGAAAAGGAGAAATAACACTCTTCGGGATAGCCAAAGCGCTCCAGTTGCAGCAGCAGGTCGTTGGACCAGGTTGCTTCTCCAGTTCGCACTACCTTGTCCAGCATGGGACCGATGGTGTCCCAGATCTCGGCCCAGCACTCGCGGCAGCGCTGGCCTAGGGCCCAGGGGTGCTTGCTTCCCAGGATGGTACTGTAGGCGTCGTTGTAGAGGACCACGTATTCCGGCCCCCAGTAGAGGACGATGGGAAACCGTGACGCCAGGCAGATGCTGAGGGAGGTTTTCAGGCTTTGCGGCCAACTGGAAATGGGACCCAGGGGCGTTTTCGACCAGTCCAGCGAGCGCATGAGCGCTCCCAGGTCTCCGCCGCCCGCAAAAATGTCGCTAGGGAGGGTTGCTGTTCTCCCCTTTTTGCTGCTGTGCATAAAAGGTGTGAGATTTGCTAAAGTCCTGACCGCCTAATGCGAACCTGGGTTCCGGTGCTGCCGGGCTGACCCGCAGTAGGATTCCGAGCTGCCTTCACCTGGTTGTCCCCGGGCGCCAAGCCCCATTAATTTCGCCAGTTTATTCATGTTAGCACGTGGTAGCAGGCCGCCCGGCACTGGGCTGGAGCCGCTAGGGGAGCAGGAAATTTCGATTTTACCGCCACAGGTACTTGCCCAGGCAGCGCGGGCAGGGGGTATAGCCGGCGCGCGCCGCTTCCTGCGCACTCATCAACTCAGGTTTGCCATGAATATAACTGCAGGAAGGATCGTGATAGAGCTTGCCCTGCGCGGTAACAGCTACCTGCCGATGGGGCAACTGCACGGCGGGCATGCTGTGCCGGGAGAGAAGCGTTGCGGTCGCGCCCGGCCGAGAATAGCCGTAAGTCACCACCGCCGCTGCCAGCAGCGCCGCGACCACCACAGCTGCCCAAACCCGGCCGCTCATGCTTGTTCTCCCAGGAAGCAGGTCCGGGCAAGGCAGCCGCCTCGCCCGAACTCTTGTCTTAGTGCTGCATCTCGTCGGCCTTCTTGTCGCCTTCTTCGCCTTCTTGGCTTTGCCCTACTCCGTGCTGCGGCGCGACAGATACTCGGGATCACGCTTCCATCCCGTCAGCATGGAGGCAAAGTTGGACCAGCCGTGAAGCACAACCATGATCAGGTGCCCGGGAATAAATGCCAGAAAACCGCACATCGCCAGAAAATGCCAGACGCGGGCCAGATGATAGCCGCCCATGGGCCACGCCAGCCAGGAAAATTGCACTGGTTTGTAAAGCACAAGTCCGGTCAGCAGGGAAGCCGCTCCGCACAACACCGTCGCCGTGTAGGCCAGCTTCTGCAGCGGATTGTACTGCTCGGTGGCCGGCGGCTTGGGACCGAACAGGAAGTAGTGACGCGCCATCGGCCACACGCCTTTCCCGTCCCGCGGCATGAACAACACCGTCTTGTAATGGCCGCTAATCAACTGGTATGCGATGTAGAGCACGCCACTGCCCGCGAACAGCCACATGAAGGTGAAGTGCCACTGCAGCGCGCCTCCCAGCCAGCCGCCCAGGGTCAGCGCCTTGGGAATGTTCACCAGGTCGTGCTCGGGTATCTTCGCTCCAAAGCTGGGAAAGGCGCGAAAGATGCGCAGGCCGCTGGCCGCCAGCACCGCCACGGCCACCGCGTTCAGCCAATGGGTGAAGCGAATGGCCCAGGGGTGCTCATAAGCGGCGGTCACCAGGTGCATGCGCGCTTCCGGCTTGGCTTCCGGCACTCCGGTTTGTGCTCCGCTCGCCATCGCTCGCCTAAAGCCCGGCGTACCAGCTGTAGCCCTGGTCTTCCCAGTAGCCGCGCTGCGCTCCCAAAACATTAGCCACCGTCAGCTTGGTCAGGTACTTGGCCGATTTGTAACCCAGCTTGGTGGGCAGGCTCAGCCGCAAGGGCGCGCCATGCCCGCGGTCCAGCGGTTGGTCATACATCTCGTAACAGAGCAGCGACTGCGGATGCAGCGCGGTCGCCATGTCCAGCGATTCGTAGTAATCATCGGCGCACTCCACCGTGACATACCGCGAACTGCTGTCGGCTCCTATCAGCGCCAGGAAGTCGGAGATGCGCGCCCCCCCGAACCTGCCGATCACGTCCCAGCCCTCCACGCAAATGTGGCGCGTGTTCTGGCGAATCCTGGGAAGGGCCTGGATTTGCGCCAGCGTGTACTCGCCAGGATGGCGCACGTTGCCCGCCACGGTGAGCGTCCAGTTCTCCAGGTCCACTCCGGGATCCAGGTTGTCATAGCCGTTATAGGGAAATTTGGCGAACGGCACCACATGTGCGTCGGAGAAGGTGGCGGCCGGATGGCGCCGCCGGAACAGCAGGCCGGAAGCCCAGTCGCTGAGGCGCACCCCGTGATTGAGCAGCGGGTCCTGCCAGCGCGTAACCGCGAACGCGCCCACCGCCAGCAGCGGCGCCAGCTTCAAAAGCTCGCGCCGGCTCAGTTGTTTCAGTTTCTTATCTTCGATACTGGCCACAACAAATTCCTTTACTGCTTGCGGCAGCGCACAGCGACTTCGCCGTCAGCGGCGCTTGTTAATGTTGTGACGTGCTGGACTTGGGGCCTGTTGGAACGGGATGGCGATGCCGAATTGTATATGAGCCTGCGGCTGCCTGCCCGCCGGCGCGCACAATTTTTCCGCTGGCGATTTTGCTGCGAAATTATGTGGCACAGGCTTGCCGGCGCGCCTGGGCACCGGCGCCTCGCGTGCGCGCCCGAGCGCAGCTTGCCTCCCTCGTTCCTGCTGTTATGTTGGGATCCCGGCCCCGCCCCTCGCGCTGCCGCCTCTGGTAATATCGGGTTTTGGCGTGAGGCGGCAAGGTTGAGCCCGGATTCTGCGCCACAGGTTTATACGGAGGAATACATGAACGACGCTGCCAATTTTCCTGTCGGGGCGCGCCGCAACGAGGACATCGCACTCGACATGATGCGGTTTATCGCCATGACCACCGGTTACGGCAAGACCGGCTCGGCCGGAGCCGGCTTCGGCACCAGCGTGGCTTCCAAGCCCGAGGACTACGCCGCTCACCTGCTCGAACTCTACGGCCGCTGTCTCTCCGCCGTGGAGCGCAAGAAATAGACAAAGCACAAGCCAGCCGGCTAGCCAGCACGAAGCAAACAAAAGCCGCGGGAATTCCCGCGGCTGATGAAATCTACTTAACCGGGATTTAGCGGCGCTTCCGCGAAGAACTCTTGCGCTTCGCCTTGCCACCCTTCCGTGCTTTGGACTTGCTGCGGCTGCCGCCGCGCTTAGCTGCCTTTTTCTTGCCGCCCCGCTTCTTCGCCGCGCTCTTCTTGGCGCGCGCTGCGGGGCGCTTAACCGCCGCCTTCCGCGCCGGCGCTTTCTTCTTCTTGGCCGGAGCGCGCTTGGCGCCGCCACCGCCGCCGCCCGTCGGGGTCTCCCGCGGCTCGGGCGTCTCCGCCGGCATCATGGGCGCTTCCCCGGCGGAACCGGTTACCGGTTCCTCTTC
>DASVBI010000566.1:0-3968 GCA_036375915.1 Terriglobales bacterium
CAGCCTTTCAGGTAAGGAAGGAGTTCCTTGAAAGAGGACGTACCGGAGGAGCGAAGCAATTCATAGATCATCATCTCCGTGGAGGAGATGACGGCGCCGGCGTCGCGCATTCTGAGCAGCCCTATCTTCCAGTTCCACTCCGCCCGTGAGCTCACCGCATCAGAGGCGACGTGCACAATGTAGCCCTGCTGCAGCGCTCCAAGCGCCGTCTGCGTCACGCAGATGTGCGTCTCCATCCCGCAGAGCAGGAGGGTGTTGCGGCGGCCGGGCAGAGCTTTCAGGGTGGCAGTGAATTCCTTGCTCCCGAAGCAGGAGAATTCCTGCTTGTCCATGGGACGGGACTCTGGCGCCAAGGAGGCAATCTCCGGAAGCACGCTGCCTAATCCTTTGCAGTACTGGGTTGTCAGCAGCGTCGGAATGTGCAGAATTCCCGCCAACCGGATGAGCAGCTGTGAGTTGCGCACCAGGCGCTCCTTTTCGAAGATGGGCGGCAGCAGCTTTTCCTGGATATCCACCACCACCAGGGCACATTGGTCGGCCGCCAGCGGCCGGCGGGCAGCTTCGCTGAGCTCAGAAGGTGTGTTGAAGGTTTCCAGTGTGCTGCTCATGGCTGCTCCTGTTCACGCGCGCCAACCCGGCGCGCTCGTCTGGGCTATCTCTCGGACGCTTATGATTTTATCGCTTCGGGGAGAGGTCTATGTAAGCAGCGCTCCCGCAGCTCAGGTGACCTCATCCAGCAACCTTGGCCAGCGCTACCGTACATCCTCCCTGTCGTGGCGCCAATCTAAATAACGGACTAAAAGCGAGCATGCGGGGTATGCACATTTGCCGTTTACAGCTGGAGAGAGAGTTGTTGTTTCCAGATTGGGGCTTGTAACCAGGCCCGGCCGAACGACCTGACTGCTAATTCCATTTGTTCCCCCGGCGGGAGGCAGGCCCTGAGTTGGTGGAGCGGGTATACCCGATCCCGCAGGCGCCCTGCTTTAGGCAAAGTGCGCCCTGAAAGGAGATGGACCGGTGTTTGAGGATAGCCTTATTGAATCAACGAACCGGATCAGGACCAACCGTGGCAAAGCTACGGCAGTGTCGTTCATCATTCAGATCGCGATTGTGAGTTTCCTGGTGCTGATACCGCTGATTTTTGTGGAGGCGTTACCGGCGAAACAAATGGTGACCGAACTGGCGGCGCCACCGCCACCGCCTCCGCCGCCTCCACCGGCCGCTTCAGCAGCGGTGGCAAAGGCGCAGCCGGTGGTTAAGGAACAGCTCAATCCCAACGAACTGCACACGCCGACCAAGATTCCGAAGCAGATTGTAAAGACGCAGGAGCTGGCTTCGGCGGCAGAGCCCTCGAACGCGCCCCCGGCTATGGGCGGGGTGGTAGGCGGAGTGCCCGGAGGCGTTGCCGGCGGCCAGGTGGGCGGCGTGCTGGGAGGCGTGCTCAACTCGCCCGTGGCCGTGCCCAAGGTTGAGTTGAAGCGAGTGCGTGTTTCGCAGGGCGTCTCACAGGGATTGCTCACCCACAAGGTGGACCCGCAGTATCCGCCCTTGGCGAAACAGGCCCACATTCAGGGTACGGTGGTGTTGCATGCCGTGATCGGCAAGGACGGCCAGGTACAGGGTCTGCAGGTGGTAAGCGGACATCCGATGTTGTCGGCAGCTGCCATCAACGCCGTCAAGCAATGGCGATACAAGCCGTACATGCTGAACGGTCAGCCGGTCGAAATTGATACCAATATCACGGTTAATTTCACACTGTCCGGAGCATAGTGCCGTGCGAAGCCTCGACGGGTGGCCAAACGGCCACCCGTTTTTTTTTAGCTCCGGCAGAGCTGATCTGAAATCGCATGGCAACCCAGCCCCACACCGCCGGTTCTTTAACAACGTAGCGCTTTCATTGCTGTGGGGGTTTTCATGCTGAAAGATCTGCTGGAGCGCTGGCCTTTAATCCGCCAGATTCGCACCGGAGCGGACGGAACCGGGCCCGAGGCCTGGTCGGAGCACACCCGCAATCTTGTTCCTAAAACTGAGGGAGCCGAGGTAACGCGCTCCATCTGCCCTTACTGCGGGGTGGGATGCGGGCAGCTCATCTTCCACCAAGACGGCAAACTGGTGTCCATAGAAGGCGACCCAGATTCGCCGATTTCGCGCGGGCGTCTCTGCCCCAAGGGCGCGAACACGTTCGAATTACACACCCACCCCGGAAGGCTGACCAAGGTGCGCCATCGCGCACCCTACTCGACCAAGTGGCAGGAACTCGACCTGGAGACGGCCATGGATATGGTCGCCGAACGGGTGTGGGAAAGCCGCGAGCACTCCTTGATTGAGAAAAAAGATGGCGAGGTGGTGGCGCACACTACCGCCATTTGCCACCTGGGCGGGGCGACGCTGGATAATGAAGAGAATTACCTGATCAAGAAGCTGTTCACCGGCGGCTTGGGCAAGGTGTGCATCAGCAACCAGGCGCGAATATGACACAGCTCTACGGTGCCCGGTCTGGGCACCTCTTTTGGACGCGGCGGAGCCACCACCGCGCAGCAGGACCTCAGCAACGCTGACGCCATCCTGATCATGGGCTCAAACATGGCGGAGAACCACCCGGTGGGCTTCCAGTGGGTGATAGAGGCGCGCGAACGTGGCGCCAAGATTATCCATGTGGACCCGCGGTTCAGCCGCACCTCCGCCATGGCCGACATCTGGGTGCCGCTGCGGGCCGGGACTGACATTTTGTTTTTGGGCGGCATCATCAACTACGTCCTGCAGAACGACAAATACTTCCACGAGTATGTGACCCACTACACCAACGCCCCCACCATTATTAATGACCAGTTCAAGGACACGGAGGAGTTGGGCGGAGTGTTCTCCGGCTTCGATCCCGAGTCCAAAGAATACAGTCCGGCGACCTGGCTTTATGCCGGCTCAGACATCAGGGGAGCTGACAAATCGGCGACGCACGCGGCTTCCGGCGGTGGCCACGGGTTGCGCGGCAGCCCTGGCGGCGGACATGGGCACGACCGCGGCGGCGAGGTGGCGAAGGAGAGTGAATACCAGGAAGATCCGACCCTGCAGAACCCGCGCTGTGTCTTCCAGATCCTGAAGCGGCACTTTGCCCGCTACACCCCCGAGATGGTCGAGCAGTATTGCGGAATCCCCCAAAGTGTATTCCTGAAGGCGGCGGAGGCGTTTGCCAACGCGTCCGGGCCGGACAAGACGGCGGCCATTTGCTACGCGGTGGGCTGGACGCAGCATTCCAAGGGAGTTCAGATCATCCGTGCGGCCGCTGTTCTACAACTGCTGCTGGGCAACATCGGGCGTCCCGGCGGCGGCATTCTGGCCTTGCGCGGGCACGCTTCCATCCAGGGTTCCACCGATATACCCACACTCTACGACATTCTGCCGGGCTATTTGCCCATGCCGTACTTCGAGTCAGACTCGCACCGCTTTGAGCGATATGTGCGCAAGCACAGCAGCAAGGTGGGGCTGTGGGCAAATTTCGACAAGTACATCGTCAGCCTGCTCAAGGCCTGGTATGGCGACGCGGCGCAGAAGGACAACGACTGGGGCTTCAAATGGCTGCCTCGCGTTACTGGCGACCATTCGCATTTCGGGTACTGGCTGGACATGATGGACGGCAAAGTGGAAGGCCTGTTCGTCATGGGACAGAATCCGGCAGTCGGGGCGCCCAACGGCCGACTGGAGCGCAAAGCGCTGGCCAAGCTGAAATGGCTGGTGGTCCGCGACATGGTGGAAACCGAGACGGCATCATTCTGGTATGACTCTCCGGAAGTGGAACGCGGCGAGCTAAGCCCCGAGCAGATCGGTACGGAAGTTTTCCTCTTCCCTGCCGCGGGCCAGGGTGAGAAGGACGGCATGTTCACCAACACGCAGCGCTTGTTGCAGTTCCATAACAAGGCGGTGGATCCGCCCGGCGATGCCCGCAGCGAGACCTGGTTTATGTATCACCTGGG
>DASVBI010000157.1:0-4929 GCA_036375915.1 Terriglobales bacterium
GGTGGAGATTGTGGTTGTGAGGGGGTCGAGTGCCGCTGGGATCCGGGCGCGGTGATATTGCGATTGGGTGGGGGAGCAGACTGCGGAACTGATTGGGCCGCAACACTTCCGCAAGTCAAGGTAATTGCCCAAAGGAGCAGCAGAAGGGAACCTTTACTTGGAATTCGGATACGGGGTGCTGACCCGGGGCGGCCATTTAGCGTTTCTTTCATTGCTCGACTCCTGCACAACAGCGGTTGTCGCGATCTCATGCGACTGAAATACTCCGCTCAGAGTGATTGGGTCAAAGGAACTGCAACTGAAACGGAAGTGACCTGCTAAGTTCCATCACGTGAATAGGTTCGGAGGAGAGGTGACCAGCACGGAGAGGCGAGAAGGCGAGGTCTAAGAGGCGCCCGGACTGGTGGATAGTGGAGGGTTAGTGCGATGAACGATTGCCGGCAACCACATCTGAACCGTTGGCGAGGGTCTGCTCAGCTTGGCGGGCGAGAAGTTCAAAACCGCGGCTGCGCATTTCTGCAGCCAGGGCAGTGAGGTGTTTGTGGCCCAGAGAAGGATTGGTCTCCAGTTCGAATTCGCTCCAGGCAATTCGGGCATCGCACTCGATTTTGTAATAACCGAGCCGCTGGGCGGTGAGGATTGTGGAACGTAATTCTTGCAGGGCTGCGGCCGAATCCGCCCCGGTGTGGTTCAGGCTTGCCACTTCGACCCGTGCCCTCTGGATGGCGGCCGGCAGTTTCAGCGCAGGATCGGAGCTGGTCCGGCTGAGTTCAGACCCGTCCCGAGCCGCTCTGCGCGCATCGTCCAATTTCCCCTCCATGAGCAACGCACGGCTAAGCAGGGTGTACGCGCTACTGGCGTCGGGATCGCTCTTCTCCTTCTCAAATTCAGCGATGGCGCTGCGAAACAGAGATTCCGCCTGATCAGGATGCTTCTCCTGCAAGGCCAATTCACCAAGCTCTACCTGGCTCTCGGCGACCAGATCCATGGCAGCCATGCTTTGCCGAATCGCAAGCGACTGCTCAAACTGCTTGCGCGCTTCCGCCACCTTGCCTTCCGCCTCCAGCGTCTCCCCCAGAACCGTCATGGCCCCCGTAAGGTATTGAAAACTGCCCTGTTCCGGCGGGAACGCCGCGACTGCTTGTTGCGCAAGCCGCTGCGCATCCTGAACCCGGCCCTGGGCCAAACTCAGGTCGCCAAGGCGGTACAAAAGGTACCCGGGAGATCCGGGATCCAAAGAGCGCTCAATTTCCAGGGCCTGTTCATACAGCTTCGCCGCTCCACTGAGATTGCCGCGAAGATAAAGGATGTCGGCAATATTACCCAGCGCAGTAGCCTCATTCGCCCGGTCGCCCGCCTGCTCGAAACGAGACTTGGCCTGCTGATAGAGTTGCTCCGCCCGATCCAGCTTGCCCTCATTGGCGAAGTCAATGGCCATGTTGTTCAGGTCAGCTCCCGTCTTTTCATAGTCGCCAAGCTCTGACAGAATGCCGAGCGCCCGCTGGTAGGTTGCTATGGCCTCTTCGAACTGGCCGTGAGTTCCCTGGCCGTCGGCGATCAGACGCAAGCAATCAGCGGCTGCCAGGCGATTCCCGGCCGCCAGAAAGATGCGATAGGCGTCCTCGCACACCGGCTGGGCTTGTTGTGGATTCGGGCCATAGAGCAAATTAAGGCATTGATCATGGCGGGCTTGGGCGTAGATCAGTTCTTTGCCCTGGGACGAGGATTTGTTCAAAGCACTGCCAATGAGTTTCAGAGCCTCCACCTTGCTTTTGGCCACCTTGGCCTCAGCCAGATCAATGCGCGGATCGTCGGATGCGGGCGGGGGCAGCCGCCGCAACTGTGCGACGGTTCTTGCGGCCTGGCTGCCGTGGCCGGTTGCCAGTTGTGCGCCTGCCAGCTGCAACCCGTAATCCACATTGTCGGGAAACAACTCAAATAGTGCGTTGTAGATAGAAGCGGACTTCTGGTGATTGCCGAGGCTTTCGTAATAGTCGCCTTCTACCAGCATGCGTTGTGCGCGCGGCAGATCGATAGACAGGTCGAAGGCCTTTTTGGCCTCTTCCAGCCGTTTCGGCTCGTAACCGAGTTGCCCCCAGGCGCGAGCCAGCATGGCATGGGCGAGGGAAAACTTGGGATCGGCCTCGGCCGCCTGGGCCAGCAAATCTTTCGCTGCCAGTGCGTCAAATTGGCGCAATTTGGCGATTCCCAGGGAGTAAAAACGGGCCGCTTCCCGGTCCAGAGGCAGGGCCGCCAGAACGCTGGCAGCGTCTGTATCCTCCAGCCGGGGAACGCCCAGGCGATCTCTTAACTTCTGCCCCACGCGGGAAACCACGATAAACAAGTCCTGGCTGCTGCCAATCTCGGCGACTTCCGCGAGTATTTCCCCGGTCCTGGCATCCTGCATGCGAACGTCGAGCCGCACTTGCCCGTGCCCCGTCGTGCCGATCGTCATGTAGGAGCCCAGGACCAGCACATCGCTGCTGAGAGCAGTGCCAATACGCACCGTGGTGCCGCGATCCAAGGTATCGGTTTGCGACCATGGCGATGACACCCGGAGGTTAGCGACATCTTCTCCCGACACCAGTCGGAGGGTATCGCCCCCGGCCAATTCGGTGCTCAACATCTCCGAAAGCGCAGTCGCCAACCAGGCGTCCTCGGCCCGGCCCGTAAGATTGCGGAATCCGAGGATGGCGACGGACTTGCGCATGTGAACCGGCGTGTTCGTTTCCAGCGCAGCGCCTGTTTGCGCCGCGTTCCGCCATCTCCCCCGCCAGGCAAACCATCCGGTTACGCCCATCGTAGCGAGCAGCAGCACCGGCAATACATATATGAGGTACTGGGGGCGTCCCTGATTCCGGTCAATTGGCAGCTGAACTGTTTCCGCTTCGGAGGGTGCTGAAAAAGGAATTAGGACGATATCCGACTCGGCTTGACCAGGCTTTTGAGGATTGATGGAAACTGGCGCGATAAACCGATATCCGCGGCGAGGAACGGTTTCAATAAAGCGAGGATTGTCGGAATCGTCATCAATGGCCGCCCGCAATTTTTTCAGGATGGCGTTGAGGCTTCCATCAAAGTCAACGTAAGTGCCATCTGGCCAAAGCCTTTGCCGCAATTCTTCCCGGGTGACAATCTCGCCTGGCCGCTCCAGCAGGACGAGCAGCACGCGAAAAGGTTGGTCTTGAATCTTTACGCGCACGCCCCCGCTCGTCAGCGCATTGCGCGCAACGTCTGCCTCAAAGAGCCCGAAACGGAAGACTTGGCCTAAGGAAACTTGCGGCGGCATGCCCCCAACCTAACCTTGGGCGGGAATCATAGCATGCGCTATTCAGCGCGTCAGCATTCCGTTTAATGCCGTCAAAGACAAGGGCTTAGCAGGTCAGATGCGAATCACAGGCAATTCTTTTGACGGGGCCGACCAGGTCAATTATCCCTTGCCGGGTGGGCGCGGCACCTGCCGGGGTGAAAGCAAGCGATCGCGAAACAGGAGGAATAATGCGAATCCATATTCTTGTGGGCTTAATTCTGGCCTTGAGTCTTTCCCTTTGGTCGGCCAATAAGATTCAGCCCCTCAACATCAAACCTGGCCTTTGGCAGACAACCGTGAGTGTGACCCGGAGGGGCGAAATGCCGCTTCCCGGCGAGATGCTCAACCGGCTCAAACCGGACCAGCGTGCCCGTCTGGAAGAAAGAATGAAGGCCAATTCCGGAAAGGCTGCGCACACCACCACGCATAAGAGGTGCGTGACCCGGCAACAACTGGAAAATCCCAATTTCACCAAGGATGAGCAATGCACGTGGACAACAATTGAGTCAAACAGCACCAGGATGAAAGGAACGGTTTCCTGCAACTACAAGAATCCCGGTCTGCGGCTGAGGGGCGCGGGGGAGTTCGTGGCCCTCGACCGGGAACATGTGAAGGGCTCCATACACACGACCGCAAGCGGGAACGGGCGCACCATGGACACAACCAGCGATTTCAGCTCTAAATGGCTGGGGCCAAGCTGTGGCAGCGTGAAGTAGGTTGTCGGTAGCGGTTTGGGGCGAGGAAAAGATGTGAGCGTGATTGGATACCGAGAATACCCGGATGGCCAGGCTCTTATAGCATGCCCGCACGGCGGCGTCGTGGCGGGGGCAGGCTGAGTTCGCGGGCAGCGGCCCCGAAGGAGAACCCCCGCACCAGCAAGCGCAGGCCCCCCTCCCGGGAGGATAAGGTCTCCGGCTCGTTGCTGGACAGGGCCCCCGGCATGAGCACAAGTTTAGGGGGGTTCATCCTTTGCAGGCATCACCGCTCCGCGTGCGCCGGGTCACGGCGGGAAGGTGCAGGTATGGCGAAAATGCTGTCATGAGGGCCACTAATGAAAAGGAAACCGCCGGCCGCCACATCGAAGACGAACTGTTATTTCAGGACCGGCACCCGGAACTTGCCGCCTATCTCTCCGAAATTGAGGGCACCTATGCCCGCTGCCAGCTCCATCCCGCGGAAGACCTGGAGAGCGCCTGGCGGCACGTGTTCCAGGAGTGCTCCTGGTGCGGCGAGGAGTTTGAGCAGTTGAGAAGGCTGAAACGGACGTTTGTGGGATAAAACCCCTTCACCACAGAGGACAGGAAGGAGCACAGAGGAGTCAAAACATCCTGGAGGAATTTTTCTGTCCTGATTTTCTCCGTGTCTCTGTGGTGAAACGGTTTTTAGCGCACAACTTCCGTCGCGCTGCACGCGGCCACTGCTTTGGCCGGCCGGATACGCTGGGAAAAGAGCGCGGCTGAGCGGGGATAGACTTCCTGCCACCAGCGCGCGTCGCCGGCGTTTTCCAACTCGCGATGCACGTTACGGCGCAACTGCTCATGGGCGCGCAGCATTAGTTCGTGGGTCAGCAGCGTGGCCTCGCGCCCGATATGCTCCGCCTCGGGCCGCCCCTCGATCTG
>DASVBI010000633.1:0-4784 GCA_036375915.1 Terriglobales bacterium
CGCACGGCTGGGCGCCAAGGACCTGATGTGGTTTCCCAGCGCCTCGTTTCCCTCGCAGGCGGCGGTGGTGGACTTGATGGAGGCCGGCGTCGTTCACCACATTGAGGGCAGCATGAACGGTCCCCTGGGCGAGTACACCAGCCGGGGCAAAATGCGCGGCGTGGGCGTGCTGCGCTCTCATGGTGGGCGCTGGCAGGCCATCCAGGATGGCGAAGTTCACATTGATATCGCGGTCATCGCCGCTCCCACCGCCGATCCCTTCGGCAACGCCGACGGCTCCCATGGCAAATCCGCTTGCGGCTCCCTCGGTTTTGCCCTGGCGGATTCCATGTACGCCGACCATGTCATCGTGGTCACCGACAACCTGGTGCCCTTCCCCTGCGTGCCCTGGCAAATCCAGGGCAACAGCGTGGACTACGTGGTGGAAGTGGATTCCATCGGCGATCCCGCCAAGATTGTTTCCGGCACCACCCAGATCACGCGCAGCCCAGACCGGCTGCGCATCGCCGAATTGGTGGCCCGTTTCCTGCGCGAGGCCGGCATTATGCGCAACGGCTTCTCCTTCCAGGCGGGCGCCGGCGGCATCGCCCTGGCGTTCGTTGACTACCTGCGCCGCATGATGCGGGAAGACGGGGTCAAGGCGCGCTTCGTGCGCGGCGGCTCCACCCGCTACCTGGTGGAGATGCTGCAGGAGGGCCTGACCGACTACATTCTCGACGGCCAGACTTTCGACCTGGACGGGGTGCGCTCCATCGCCGCCGATCCACGCCACGTCGCCACCTCGCCCTTCACCTCCTACAACTTTCATGGCAAGGGCAACTTCGCTTCGCTGGTGGATGCGGTGGTGCTGGGCGCCACCGAAGTGGACGTCAACTTTAATGCCAACGTGGTCACCCACTCCGATGGGCGCCTGCTGCACGGCATCGGCGGCTGGCAGAACTGCCTGTTTGCCGGCTGCAGCATTCTGGCCGTGCCCTCATTCCGCGACCGCATTCCCGTAATCGTGGATGAAGTCACGACCATCACCGGCACCGGAGAAATGATTGACGTGATCGCCACCGAGCGCGGCATCGCCATCAACCCGCGCCGGCGGGACCTTCTGGACGCGGTGAAAGGCTCCCGCCTGCCCATTCGCCCCATCCAGGACATCAAGGCGGAAGTGGAAAAGATCTGCGGCGGCAAGCCGGCCCGCCCGCGCTTCAGCGAGCGCCCCGTGGCCATCGTCAAATGGGTGGACGGCTCGGTGCTGGACACGGTGTGGCAGCTGGCTTGAAGGAAATTGACGATTGAAGATTGAAGATTGACGATTGGATAAACAGTTTGGACGGAGATGGCAATCGTCAATTAATTGCTCTTCTTGTGCCTCCGCTCTGTGGTGAATCAAAAACGGAAGAGATAGGAAAGCTTCACGAAGAACTGCCGTCCATCGTTGAGATACCGTCCACGGGTGCGCAGCAGGTTTCCATTTACGTCATATCCCAGCGGCGAGACCAGGTTCTGCAGGTCGCTGTTATAGCCCACGTAAATGGCGGTATTGGGATGCACCAGGTAGGTGATGAGGAAGTCGGCATTGAATTGCTTGCTGCGGGGGAGAGAGGAGAATCGTGGATTGGCCAGCACGGCCGTGTACTGCGGGATCAGCCGCAGGGAGAGGGCGCGCGTGATCTGGTAGTTCCACTCCGAGCGGATCACGTGGTTGGTAAAGGCGCTCATTCCCGTGGGGCGGTCCACCAGGCGGTTGAGCAGATAGGTGTTGTCAATCTTCAGATGGCGTGTGGGGCGCACTGTCATCAGAAACTGCACGATATCGTTGTTGTCAAGCACCGGCGCGTGATTCGCCGGCGTAGCGTAATTGACGCCGGTACCGCGCCCGTACCACAAGTCCAGGCCAAACCAGCGAAAATATTGGGTGGAGATGGAACCGCCCGCAATGTGCTGGTTGTACGCGGCCACCGCCGGCAGAGTGGAAAAATCCACTGGGCGCAGCTGTTCCGGGTAGCTGGCGTATGGAATAAGGCTGAGGTAGGTTTGGCCTTTGAACTGGAAGGTCAGGTGGGGTTCGTAAGCGCCGTCCAGAAAAGTTCCATCGTGACCGTAGATGCGGTTAAAGAACAGAGCCGGCCCCCAGGCCAGCAGGAAGCCGCTTTCTGGACGGAACTGGTAGCGGGCAAACTGCCGTATTTCCCGCATGTCCACACGCGGCACATATCCCGGCTCGCTGACAAAATTGGGGCTGAGGTCGTTGTATTGCAGTTCGTAATTGGTGTGCAGGTCGTTATACTGCACGTCCCCCTTGTAAGCCGGACCCGCCTGATAGGTGCCGTCGAGGTTGCGGGTGGAACTGGCCACCGCCTGGCCAAGCACCGTCCAGTTCTCGTCCAATTTCAGCTGGGTATCGAGTCCGCCCACGCGGTTAAAGCTGCCGGCGAATTCACGGTCGGTAAAAATCGCGCCCACGCTCGATTGCCTGGCAATGTCGCGCTTGAGCCGGGCGATGCTGAAGTAAGCATCCTTGTGCGAGCTGGGAGCGCCATCGGCCACGTCGTAGCCCGGCCCGCGGTCGTCCACTACGAACATCCCAAGTGAGTACGGGCCCTGGCGCCCGGTCAGGCGCGTGCCAAACTGCGGATCCTCAACGCGGCGGGTGAACACCAGGTCAATGGGGGTGGTGAAGTAATCGGAGTTTTCCAGAAAGAACGGCCGCTTTTCCGGGAAGAAAACTTCGTAGCGCTGGTTGGTGGTGATTTGCGGCTGGTCGGATTCCACCTGGCTGAAGTCGGGGTTGGCGGTCACGTCCAGCACCAGGCTGTCGTGCAGGATAAATTTGGAGTCCAGCCCGAAGCGGCCCTGGTCGGCGGCCTCGAAGTAGGGCAGGGGATCGCGCGTGTCCACGGCTCGGAAGGAACGAAAGATGCCATAGGGAATGAACTGCATGTTGCGCCCGGGGGAGATTCCCTCCATCCCGCGCAGGGTTGCTTCCTGGTTCAGGCGCCCGTCCACGCGGCGGGTGATCTCCGGCCAGAAAGTGTTTTCGTTGGTTCGCGGAATGGTGCGGTTCAGGATGATTCCCCAGCTTTGCCCGGGATCGTCAGGAAACCGGAGGCTTTTGAAGGGAATCGCCATCCAGACCACGAACCCCTGGGGCGTGAGTTTGCCTTTGGAGTCCCAGACCGTATCCCAGGAGGAATCAAAATTGCCGAAGTCGCCCTGCCCCTGCTCAGCGTAAGTGCCGTCCCACTGCACGCCCAGCGCGTTGGACTGGAAGACGTAGGCGCGGCGCTCGTCGTGGAAGGTGTCGAGCATGACCTCCACGGTGTCGTCATCGAAAATGTCTTCCCGGCGGGAAAGGCGGGCGCGGGTTTGCCGGGGCCGATTATCAAAGCACACGAAAACGAAGTAGATGTATTTGCTGTCGTAGCCCAGGTACACTTCGGTGCGCTGGCTGGAGCGCACTCCGTCCTGAGGGTCGCGCTGGATGAACCGGGAAACTTTGACCATGCGCCCCGCCACCTCCCCGCTCGGCTGCATGCCCAGGAAATCCTCCAGCGCCGGCGGGCGCGGCAGCCGGGGAATGGAAATGACCGGGCGCGTGCGCTCCACCAGGGCGGCAGCCGTTTGTGGATGATCGCGGGCGACGGCCGAGGGCATCCCCAGCAGAACGCTTCCCAGCACAATCATGACGACGCGCACTGGCGACAGGCGGGACAAGACTCTCCTGCTGAGCGCTTGACCAGGAACGGCATACCGCAGGGCCAAACGATCGGTGGTCCTTTTTGAGGTTAGCGAGCAAAATGCCGCTGCATTGTACCAATTGGCCCCCACCGCCGCGGAAGTGGTCAGCCGGACTCTGGAATTCGGAACGCGGGCGGGGAACCTTTTTGCGGGAGTTTGCGGCGCGGGCGGCCCCGCCCGCGACCCTTGTCTCTGGCCAGTTAGTCGCCAACAGTTGCGCTTGCTTGCAGATGGCCCACCCAGGCAAACGCGGCTTTCAGTTGGCCACCCCCCTCAAAAGAGCGAGCTCTGGCGGCGATTGGGCGAAATGCCGAAATGCTCGTAGGCCAGCCGGGTCACCGTTCTCCCCCGGGGGGTACGGTTGAGGAATCCGATTTGAATCAGGAAGGGCTCGTAGATTTCTTCGATTGCGTCCGGCTCTTCGGCCAGGGCCGCCGCCAGGGTATTCACCCCCACTGGGCCGCCCTGGTATTTCTCAATGATGGTGAGCAGAAGCTTACGGTCAATTTCGTCGAAACCGTGCTGGTCCACCTCCAGCATGTGCAGCGCCTTCTGCGCGGTGGAGAGGTCAATGTGGCCGCCGCCGCGCACCTGGGCGAAGTCGCGCACCCGGCGAAGCAGCCGGTTGGCAATGCGTGGCGTGCCCCGGGCCCGGCTGGCGATTTCGTGGGCGCCCGCCTCGTCAACTTTTACGCCCAGAATTTCCGCCGAACGCTGCACGATGATTTTCAGCTCGGCGTCGGTATAGAACTCCAGCCGCAGCACAATGCCGAAGCGCGAGCGCAGGGGCGAGGAAAGCAGACCCGCCCGCGTGGTCGCGCCCACAAAGGTGAAGGGCTGCACTTCCATGGTGTGGGTGCGGGCCGAGGGCCCCTGCCCGATGATGATGTCCAGCTTGTAGTCTTCCAGCGCCGAGTAAAGAAGTTCCTCGAGGACAGGCTGTAGCCGGTGGATCTCGTCAATGAACAAGACCTGTTTGTCTTGCAGGTTCGTGACGATTGCAGTCAGATCGCCTTTGATCTGAAGCAGCGGTGCGGCGGTCGGCTGGAAAT
>DASVBI010000576.1:0-2262 GCA_036375915.1 Terriglobales bacterium
ATTTCCAGACCTTTGCGGAGAACCTTAACTACTTCGGCACACGTCTGGCCAAGCTGCAGGTGGATGCGGGGGCGGTGGCGCGCTCCCTGGAACTTTACGAGCTTTTCTGCGAGCCCTATGTAGGCAAAGCATTTAAGGAGCGGCGGAGCGAGGTTGTGGCCGCCCTGGAAATGTTCTCGTCGGCGGCCTTCGTAGCCGTTTCTCTGGCTTACTTCGAAACCCAAAAAAGCGCCTCTTCGGCCCTGCTCTCGGTGCTGGACGCTGAACTTACAGCGCCCGATTTCAGCTCCCTGCTGCGCAAGATTTTGGAGATTACCGCCGGCACGTTCGGCGCGCAGTTGGGCACCATCCTGCTGCGCGAGCCGGAGGGGGATGGCTTGCGCCTGGCTGCCACAGTAGGTTTTGGCAGCGAACTCGAGGAAGACCATTGCGTCAGGCCCGGCGAGGGCTTTTCCGGCAGGATTGCAGCCAGCGGCGAACCCGACCTGCTGGTGCTGGAGAGCGGCGAGCACCAGGAGGAGGCTAGCCCCATCCTGCGCCGGCGGGCCAAATCAGTGTGGGCGGTGCCGCTGAAGAAGAAGTCGGAAGAGATTATCGGAGTGCTGGAAATCGGTTTTTCCGTGCCCTACCGCTGGATGCCGACGGAGCGGGAGCTGATGCGGGCCATGGCCGACCGCTCGGCGCTGGCCATTGACCGCATGCAGATGACCGATGCCCTGCGGGAGCGCGAATCGCGCATTGCCGAACTCTCCGCCCACCTGCTGCGGGTGCAGGAGGAAGAGCGCAAGCACATCAGCCGCGAACTGCACGACGAAACCGGCCAGGGTCTGATGGTCACGCGGCTGTACCTGGGCATGCTCGAAGCCAGCCTGCGTTCGCGCACTTCGCAGGTGAAGATCCAGGAAGCACTGGCGGTGGTGGACCGCACCATTGAAGGATTGCGGCGCATGATTGCCCGGCTCTCGCCGCTGGTTCTGCAGGAGCTCGGGCTGGTAGCCGCTATCCGCAAGGAAGCCAAGGACTTAAGCAAAAACACAGGAGTCAAGACGCGGGTGCTTTTGCCCGACGAGCTGGGCCGCTTCGGGCCGGAAGCGGAAACCGCAATCTACCGCGTGGTGCAGGAAGCCTTGCACAACGTGGCCAAACACGCGCAAGCCAAGAACGTGACCCTCCAGGTGGCGCGCGAGCAGGGCGTAATCAAACTGCTGGTGGAGGATGACGGCATCGGTTTCATCCAGAAGGGGGTTTCCCGGGGACGCAGTTTCGGCCTGGCCGGAATGCGGGAACGGATTGCCGCCCTGGGTGGAGCCCTGCGGCTGCGTTCCGGCAAAGGACGCGGTACGCGCATCGAAGTAACAGTTCCGGATGCAGCCGCTGTAGTTCAGTTGCCGGTAACGGCCGATGCCGCCTATCCGGCGCGCACCATGGCTGCGGGCAATTCTCTGGCCAGCTAAGGAACGAGCGGGGCAGCGCGCCCTTCGTGCATCCAATTACGAGAATCGCCAAGGTGAACTAATGGCAAAAATCAGATGTTTATTAGTTGACGACCACACGTTGTTCCGCCAGGGAGTACGGCGGCTGCTGGAAGGCGAGTCCGATTTCGAGGTGGTGGGCGAAGCCGCCGACGCCGGGGAAGCGGTGGACCGGGCGCGCGACCTGCGCCCCGACATTGTGCTGATGGATATCGGCATGCCCGGCTTGTCGTCTTTCGAGGCTGCCCGCCAGATTCGCAAGAACCGTCCCGAAACCAAGCTGCTCTTCCTGACCATGTATGAGGACGAAGACTACCTGGTGCAGTGCCTGGAAGTGGGCGCCGCCGGCTACGTGCTGAAGGACACGCCCGCGCCGCAGCTGGTGAGCGCGGTGCGCGATGTGTACAAAGGCGGCAAATATCTGAGCTCACAGGTGCTGAGCAAGCTGGTGGAAGATTTCCGCGCGCGCGTGCGCGATTCCAAGATGCGCCCCCGCATTTCCACGCTGACCCCGCGGGAGCGGGAAATTCTCAAGCTGCTGGCCGAAGGCAACTCGGTGAAGGAAATCGCCGTGCTGCTGGGGCTGAGCGTAAAGACCGTGGAGGCGCACAAGTTCAATCTGATGCGCAAACTCGACATCCACAACAAGGCGCAGCTGGTGACCTACGCCATCCAGAAGAAAATCATCAAGATTCCGGTGAACCAGTAGTTGGCAGCTGGTAGCTGGTAGTTGGCGGCTGCAAAACCAATCGAGTGTCGTGCACTCCCGATGCCTGCGTGGGGACGGGCG
>DASVBI010000542.1:0-3638 GCA_036375915.1 Terriglobales bacterium
GCATCCGAAAACGCCGCGCGGCGCAAAATTTAGGCGATGTCTAACACCAGGGGGTGAAAGACGCGTCCTTCGTCAGAGAAAAACGGCAGTTACCGGGGTCCCCAACGCGCCCGCATTTGGCGTGGTGGGGTGGAAGCCGGACTGCCGTTTTTGATTTTGGCCTTGATGCCTTTGTTCCCGCCTTTACGGTCACCAGACCGATAAACCGTGTGGCACAGCCGCCCTCGGCTGTGGGTTTACCGCCGTTGTGCTCCTTCGTGCCTTTGTGGTTCAGCCGCCTTTCTCGATGCGGTGAATCACGGTGCCTCCCAAGGGGTACTCCCCCAGCCACCCCGAAAACAAAGGACTTACGCAGCGTCACCCCGGAGTGAACTCCGGTTTGCCCGCGTGGTAATACCCAAATTTTCAAAGAGCGTGGACAGTACAAATTCCGAACTGCCCAAAATCTACTCACGTTAGCATAGTTCTCGCAGCGAAACCATTGCGAAGAAGGACAGCTCGCGCGCACGCCTGTCAAGTGTCTTGAAGGTCGATGTACTCGGATTTTCCGGCCAATTGCCAATTGCTAAACGGCTGGCTGAGTGCTGGGCGAAGCCTACCCAACCGCCTATGGCCAAAAGCGAATGGCCGTTTTTCCGGCTAATGGCTCATTGCTGGTTTCCTATGGCACCTTTCTGCCCGAGGCGGCATCCCAGAAGGCACATTTATGATCGGTGGCAAAGGTTGACTCGGTTTGCGGCGCAGGCGGCACAAGCGACTGCACGTCAACACCGGCCACGCTGAATGCGGGCCAGTTTGGCGTACCCTGCTGATTGGGATTTCCGACGGCGGCAAATTCCGTCCAGTAATCCACCATGTTACCGGCAAGCTGTTGCTGACCAGCATTTAACGGCGTCGGGAAAGCAGCCCGGACATCGAACAAATACTGGATTTCAGACGCGTGGGCGGCGCCGTATGGAAAGCCGGCAAAGGGCAGGAAAAGCTCCGGCGCATTCTCATCGTTGAACTCGTAAGCGAACGTGGGTACAAATTGGGCAGTCAGTTGACTGGCAAAATGCGCAGGACAGGCAAAGATGGCGTCCGTGCCCACCGCCCCCAGCGCCAGCTCAGTGCTCAGCGTAGTTGTGCCCGGCGGATACAGGCCCACGATGGGACCGGTTGCGGCAACAGGAATCCCTAGAGTTGCCGCGATCAGTTGCGAATAGTTCGCAGGCGTGGGAATGATTCCAGCAAAAACATTGTTCAACGCAACAAACAACCGCCATTCGTCATGGTTGCTGCCATGGATGACCGGCACGCGATTGAATTCACCGCTTGAAAGCGCGGCATCAATGGATTGCGGAATCACTCTGCCATCCACGTTGGTCACGTAGCCCGCGGCGTTCTCTCTGGCCAGGATCTGTTCCACGCTCAGAGCGCGGAGACACGCAGCACTCTGGTCGGTGCAGCCTTCCGCTGTCGCAAATGCGGTCCCCTGCGCTTCCGCTGTAGCCAGGCTTGGCAGGTTCAGGCGGTAGGCGCCGCTTTCCACAATGGCCTTTGCGAACAGGCCCTTTGCCGGCGGCGAAACCAGATTGCTGAACGTGCTCAAGCCTCCTGCCGATTCCCCAAAGATGGTCACGTTTTCCGGGTCGCCGCCGAAGGCTGCGATATTCCGCTTCACCCACTTGAGCGCCAGCTGTTGGTCCATGATGCCGTAGTTGCCTGAAGCCGGCGTGCGGTCCGCGTCGTGATCCCCGTCCGGATCAGCAGCTTCGGCGCTCAGTGCCGGATGAGCAAGAAAACCCAGAGCACCCAGCCTGTAATTGATGGTCACCACAACAACGCCGTGGTCCACCAGCCGCTGGGGATTGTAGTCGTCACTTTCGCCCACCACCAGCGCGCCGCCGTGCATCCAGAACATCACCGGCAGCCGCGCACCATGATCGTGGCTTTCGTTCCGCCCAGCGCGGGTGGGAGTAAACACATTCAGAAAAAGACAATCTTCGCTGGTGCTGGCAAGACCAAACGGCGAGGCGGGCTGAGGACAATGATTGCCGAAGTGTGTGGCATCCTGAATGCCAGGAACGCGCTCCGGACGTCGCGGCGCTCGCCAGCGAAGGTCGCCTACAGGCGGCTGCGCATAGCGGATGCCCAGAAATTCGTTCATGCCTGGCGTTGATATGCCACGAAAGATACCGTCCCGGCCGTTGGCCTGCGTGCCGGAGGGGCCCGACGCGGCGGTCGCTCTGCTCGGCGCTGTTGTTACCAGAAGACATCCCGCCACAAGGGCCAGAACCAGATGCGTTGAAAATTTCCGTTTTGCTGAAGTTGCCGCGAAGTTCATGACGCTCTCCTTTCGAGGGTCAGAAGTGGATCTGCGTTGCAGCGGACCGGCAGGGGTCAGGCGCCCCCCTCGTGCAGGCGGCGTTCATTATAGCTCCGATCAACCGGTTGTCGATACCCGGGAGAAGATTTACAATACTCAATGCTTTAATTTCTACTGATCAGTAGCTTCCGCCCAGCGCGCGCGGTGAGATCAGCGCCGGAGGCGCGTCGTGAGGTTAGCCCCGCGTGAAGGCGAGCGCACGCGAAGCCGTAACGCTGGGAAAGATTCCCACCACGAACGAGCCCGGCAGGGGCGACACCGCTAGCGCTGCCCTCGCACGTATGCTCTTGCTTCTTCCACTTCAGCCGGTGTCACCGCGCCCGCAAACGCCACCACCTCAGGATCGTGGTCCACGCTCTCGCACGCCGCCACCACCGCATACAGCCTCAAAGCTTTCGCTGGCCTGGAGGGAACGCCATCTCCTTTAGCGTAAATGCGGGCCAGCGCCAGCGCCGCCCTGGGTTCAACATCTTCTACCGCCTTGTAATGCCGGATCGCCTCCTTGATGTCTCGCGGAACGCCTAGACCCTCCTCGTACATGCGTCCCAGATGAATGAAAGGACGTGCGGCCCGCCCCTCGTAAGCCGCCGCTGTCAGCCATCGCAGCGCTTCCTGGTAGTTAACTTCCGTGTCGTGCCCGTAGAGGTAGGCCCACCCAAGGTAACCCTGATTCACCACGCTGCCTTTTTCGGCTTTTTTTCGGACTTCCAGAAGGTCAGGCATGCCGGGATCGTAGCACGGAGTTCACACTTACCCCGCCGCCCTTCAACAGAGGGTGAACGCTGGAAGCTTGGCCCTTTAGGTCGGCGACAAACTCCAACCTCTGTCACCCTGAGACGCCGAGTGAGGAACGAGCGAGGAGGAGTCGAACGGGTCCCGAGAATCTTTCTTCCACCATGCTGATGCAGGGAATTTCGACCAGCATTTTCTCCCTCGTCTCGGTTTGATCTTCAGATCACCCGATCACCCGATTGAAATCCCGTTGGTCTCCTTCCACGTCGCGCCCCGCCTGTTCTCTCGAAAGGCGACGCCTGCGGGCCCAGCCCGAGTCTCCGAAGGGGACGTCACAACGTGTAGCCGGGGATGGTAGTCCCCGGGCAAAATGAAACGGTAGCCTCACGCTTGTGCCCGCTCCCGCAGCCGAAGGCGTTCCTCGCGGTGACATTGCTGGTTCTAATGAGGTGGAAAATTCCTGAACCGATCATTATTCTGGCATTCGGGTCGGCGTCGCGATCGGCCTCCGATGAAGATGTATACGCACTTGCGCGCG
>DASVBI010000163.1:0-3461 GCA_036375915.1 Terriglobales bacterium
TGGCGTAAACCTGTTTGGCCGGACAAATATTCGTGGCGGCAGCCACCACGTGCGCCAGCAGCGATTTGCCGCCGACATGATGCAGCACTTTGGGATAGCGCGACTTCAGGCGCGTGCCCTTGCCCGCGGCCAGAATGGCCACCGCGAACTTGCCACTTGTCCTGGGCCCAGAGCTGGAGGCAACCTGGACCTTTGCTTTATCTGATTTCGGCATTTCGCCTCAATATACCTGTTTTCTCGAGTGCCGAGTACACAGCCGGGTTGGAAATTGGGGCCAGTTTGGACTGATCGGTAGGAACGCTCAACTGGACTGGCCGGATTCTCTGCGCCTCGGCGGGGAGATTATGTGCTCGCGGCGGCGGCCTGTGAGGCCAGTGCCAGGAGGTCTCTGGCAACCCGGCTGGTGGCATGCCGGGCCACTCCCTGCGCGGTTTCCAGGTAGTCGCCCAGGATCACCTTTACACCCAGTTTCTCAATGGCGGCCACATCCACTTCAATCTGGCTGCCCCCTTCGGCGGCATACTTTGCCTTCAGGTCGGTGGGAACCGGCGTGCGGTTGACCATAGCGTAATCCACAATGCGGGTGCGCGCATGCTCGTGCAGCACACGAATGTGATCGGCGGCACTCAATCCCAGGCTTTCATTGGCCTCGGTCATCAGGTTGCACACAAATACCTTCACCGCTTGCGAGGCGGCTACGGCTTCGGGAATGCCGCGCACCAGCATGTTGGGCACGAGGCTGGTAAAAAGGGAGCCCGGACCGATAGTAATCAGGTCGGCGGCAGCGATGGCCTTAAGGGTTTGCGGCAGCGGCTGTGCGTCCGGCGGACGAAGATTGATTTCTACGATTCGTTTTGTGCTGGCGGTAATGTTGGTTTCGCCCGCCACACGCGTGCCGTCCGCCATCACCGCTTCCAATTGCACGTCGCTGGTGGTGGAGGGATAGATGTGCCCGCGGGTGGCCAGAATTTCGGACGACTGCTTCACCGCCTCGGCGAAGTCGCCAGTAATAGCAGTCAGCGCGGTTAGAAACAGGTTGCCAAAGCTGTGGCCGTTCAGGCCGGCGCCGGCATGAAAACGGTGCTGAAACAGCCGCGAGAGCAGCGCTTCGTCTTCCGACAGGGCGGCAATGCAGTTGCGTATGTCGCCGGGCGGCAGGACGTTGAATTCCTTGCGCAATCGGCCGCTGGAACCGCCGTCGTCGGTGACCGTCACTACTGCGCACAATTCCCCCACCGCGCACAGGCCACCCGCCCCCACGGTCTCCCCCCCTGGCACGTGGTGCTTCAAACCCTTCAGCAGGGTGGAGAGGCCGGTGCCTCCGCCCATGGCAACCACCCGCAACAGGCGCGGACCGCTCTCCGCCGGTGGATAACCACCTGCAGACTGCGATGATTCTGACTTCATCAGCTCCTTCAGTCCCTTTCTGACGTAGTTGGGGAAGGGGAGGGTTCAGTGCCGGTTTCGGGGTAGAGCAACTCAGTGAAGCGGGGGTCTTCGGTGAGACTCTGGAAATCGGAGTCGTTACGAGCCTGGTAGCGCAGGTTTGGATTCAGACGAATAGCATCATCCAAGTGCCGCAGCGAGTCCTCGTACCGCGCCGTCAAGCAGGCCAAGGCCGCCAGCCCGTAATGGACATAATCGGCCTGAGGAGACTGCTTTAGCAGTTTTTCTAGATGTTCGCGAGCAGCGATGAAATCGCCCAGGTTCATCAATGAGATAGCGTAATCGTAGTGCTCTTCGACGGTTTTAAAACTGGTGTTGGCGACTCGGTCCAGGTGCTGAGTGCAGGTATTCAAGTGTACGTTCGCCCGGTCGGTCAGCTCGCGGCTGCCGCTGGCCACCACTTTTTGGAATAAACCCTTTGCTTTCTCGAATTTACGCTCTTGCAGAGCACGCAAGCCCGCTTCGTAATTCTGTACCGCCTGGGCAAAGTGCGGATCATCGCTGAGTGGGCGCTTGGGCTGAGCAGCATGATTCATGTGCAAGACTCGTCCTGAACTTCCAGTAACTGGTTTTGTTTTCTGCGGGTTATGGTTTCCCTTAGTTCCTTCCACGGTTTTTCGCTTCATCGGGCCACCATCGCGCGCCCGGGTGTGTTTGGGGGGCGCTTCCCGGCATGGAGAACAATACCAGCGATGGCAGCAGGTTACCTACAACCGCAAGGCTCGTCAACTTGGCGTAATGGCAACCACGATCGTCCCCTCAGTTAATAGAGGCTGCAGTTTGCAGGTTAATCTGGTTCCATTCTCCGGCGATGATACCTTTGCGGATCTGCCTGGCGGTTTTGCCTTTCTTGTGCATCACATAGCTGTAATAAAGCTCTTTCAGGCAGGCCCCGCATTCAGCCGCATGGGTGCCCTCGTAGCAGCTGTGCAGGCTCTTGTGGCCCATGCGGTCGCAGTAGCAGTAGCAGGGCTGCTGGTAAATCACGCTCTCAATTTTGGCCGCCAGTTCATAGGCATGAGCTTGAAACGGATATTGATATTCCGGCCCCAGCAAGGCCTCTTTAGGCAAAAGAGGAGGCAGTTTCTGCTCCTTTTTGGGTGGCGTCTGATGGTAAGCAGGAACCCGGCCCGGTTGAGCCTCTGATTCCTGGTAGTTCCATTGTGCGGAGAGGCTGAGGGCCACCAGCACCAAGAAGAGCGACAGCAGAACCTTTTTGCGCATGCCGACCGCCTTAAGGGGCACATTCTATCGTGTTTTGCGACGGAGGAAAACACACGTTGGTGCAAACCCCGTTGCCCCCCGGAACGAAAAAGCAAGCTTGCCATCTCCCTTGCCGATCCGTAATAGAATAGAAATTTGTTCATGCCAGCTCAGTCCCAGAACCTGCACAGCGCGCCCACCACCACCGACTTGGGGCCGGCCGGACCGGGTCCGGAGCGTCCCCGGGGCCTGCCTTTGCTCTCCGCATGGGTGCGGGATCTGGTGATTTCGCTGGCCATTTCCGCCTTCATCATCATTTTTCTGTACCAGCCGGTAAAGGTGGAGGGCACCAGCATGATGCCCGGGCTGGATGACCAGGAACGCATTTTCATCAACAAGTTTGTCTATCACCTGGAACCCATCGAACGGGGGGACATTGTGGTTTTTCGTTATCCCCGCGACCCCTCCAAGAGCTACATCAAACGTGTGATCGGCCTGGCCGGGGACCACGTGCGCATTGATGACGGCCGAGTCTGGGTAAACGGCAGGCGATTGCGTGAGGCTTACGTGCCCAGCATGTACGCTGACCAGCGTTCCTACCCGGAAATCGTTGTGCCGCCACACCATTATTTTCTGCTGGGCGACCACCGCACCATGTCGGACGACAGCCGGGATTTCGGCCCGGTTGATGAACGCTATATTTACGGCAAGGCTGTGTTCGGCTACTGGCCAATAGACAAGATGGGCAGCGTGCACTAACGCAAAAAATCGCGGAAATCCACAGGGAGCTCTCTTTCTCGCCGCGACTGTGG
>DASVBI010000567.1:0-6163 GCA_036375915.1 Terriglobales bacterium
TCTGGACCAGAGCATCGCTCAAACTGCGGCTTTGGCCAATTCTTCCAAAGCCCTTCGTACTCCTTTAATCGGTAGTCTCAGGGACCTGATCAAACGTGGGGACGAGCTCTCCAATCAGCCGGATTCCCAGAATTCGGCTGCGCTTTCACAGCAAAAGCAGCAACTGGACGAACTGACGGCGCAGTTCAAGCAGCTTTCAGCCGTGGTTTTGCCGCTGGGCAAGCAGTCCATCTTGCTCGACCTCTACAATCGCAGCCTGGGCAACTGGCGGGACTCGGTGCAGTCCCAATACATAAGCGAAATAAAGAGCCTGGCACTCCGGCTGATTGTTCTAGCCGTGATTCTGGGATTTGTGTTCGTTCTCTCGAGTGTGTGGCGCCGAGCCACGTTTCGCTATGTCCAGGACGTCCGCCGCCGCTACCAGTTTCTGCTGCTGCGAAGGATTGTGGTGTGGTCGCTGATTGCGGTGATTGTAGCCGTAGCCTTCGCCAGTGAATTGGGAACGCTGGCCACTTTCGCCGGCCTGCTGACCGCCGGTATCGCGGTGGCGCTGCAGAATGTGATTCTTTCCGTCGCCGGATATTTCTTTCTGATCGGCAAGTATGGAGTACGGGTCGGAGACCGGGTGCAGGTTGCGGGCGTGACCGGAGAAGTGGTGGACATCGGCCTGGTTCGCCTGCACCTGATGGAGATTGGCAAAGGCTCCGGCGGCACGCCCACGGGCCGCATGGTGGTGTTCTCCAATTCCGTGATCTTCCAGCCCAGTGCCGGGCTGTTCAAGCAGATTCCCGGCACGCGCTTCGACTGGCATGAGATCACCCTCACTGTCGCCGCCGAAAGCGACTACCACCAGGTGGAGCAACGACTGACCGCCGCGGTCAATGCCGTATTCGAGAACTACCGCGAACGCATGGAGAGGCAACACCACAGCATGGAGAAGAGCCTGGGCCCGCTCCCGGTGAACTCGCTCCATCCGGAGACCCGGCTGCGTCTGGCGCAGGGCGGTCTGGAAGTGGTAATCCGTTACCCGGTGGAACTCGACGATTCCAACAAGATTGACGATCGCATCGCCCGCGAGGTGCTGGATGCTATCAACCGGCCTCCCAAGCTCAAGCTGGTGGGCTCCGGCACTCCCAACATCCAGGCGGTAAGCGAAGCCAAGCCGGCCGGAGCGTGAGGACGGCTGGGCGCCCCCTACCGCTCTCCTTTCATGGCCACATTGTCGTGTGACATTGCTCACGGCGCGAAGACGCAGTTGGCGCAAAAATGCAAGTAGCAGCCAAGTAGCATCGAAGGGCGGCTATTTCTTTCTGTGGAGGCGCTCATGACCTCGCGTCGGATTCTGTGGGTTATTTTCCTCGTCGTGGTCGTTGGTGGCGTGTTCCTGGTGTACCGTGGCGGGGAAAAGCGCGCACCGGCTACTCCTGTCGGAGCGCAGTTGCAAATTACGATTCCTCTGGGCCTCCCGCCTGTGCCTGTCCCGGCAGATAACCCGCCCACCACTGCGGCCATAGAATTGGGCCGGCAGCTGTACTACGACCCTGTCCTCTCGGTGGATAACTCGGTTTCCTGCGCCAGTTGCCATCACCCCGATTATGGGTTCGGCGACGGCAAGCCTGTCTCCAATGGCGTGCAAGGGAAGAAGGGCACGCGCAACTCACCCACCGTGTTTAACACCGCCTATTTCAATACCTTGTTCTGGGATGGGCGGGCGGCAAGTCTGGAGGAGCAGGCGGCGGGGCCGGTGCAGAACCCGGTGGAAATGGCGCACACCTTGAAGGGAGTGGAAAACAAGCTGATGCGCTACCCGGGATACCGCGACGCTTTTGCCACGGCTTTTGGCCCCAGCCATATCACCTTCGACATGGTGGCGAAAGCCATCGCCAGCTTCGAGCGCACAGTAGTGAGCGGCAACTCGCCTTTCGATCGCTACTACTACGGCCATGATCAAAGCGCCCTCAGCGAATCGGCCAAGCGTGGCTTGCTCGTGTTCACCAGTCCGGACAAAGGCAACTGCGCCGCCTGCCACGAGATTGGAAAAGACTACGCGCTTTTCACTGACAATAAATTCCACAACATTGGCGTGGGCGTAGAAAACGAGCAGCCAACCGACCTTGGGCGCTACCTGGTCACCAAGAATGACGCCGATAAAGGCGCATTCCGGACTCCCACTTTGCGCAACATCGCGCACACCGGACCCTACATGCACGATGGCAGCTTGAAGACCTTGAAGGAGGTGGTGGATTTTTACATTGGAGCGGGCAATTCCAATCCCTATTTGGACAAGCGCATCAGGCCGCTGGACTTTCTCAGCGGCCAGGAGCGAGCAGACTTGGTTGCGTTTCTGGAATCGTTGACTGGTGATACTCCTTCCGCCGTGGGCCCGCCACAGCGGTTGGCGGGAAACACTCGCATCACTGAAAACCGTGCGGACGCTCCGCCTGTCGTCTCCCGCAGCAAAGGGCTAGAGAGAAGGCCCTAGTTCCGCTAAGCTTAAAACTCTACAGGGCCGATTTGGCTTGACGTCATGGTCGGATAGGGAGGAGTCTCTTTATAGAGCAGTCCTGGGGCCGTCGCTGTGAATAATCTTTCGGAGGCGCTATCCCATGCTGAAGCCATTGCCGGAAGAGCACCAAGGTCTCCCGGACCACAACTTTCATCTAGCGCAGGAAGAGGCGCGACTTATGGAAACGCGCCTGCGGCGTAAAATGGTCATCAACCCGAAACGACGTGCCGCGCCCCCGGCGGTAAGCAAGCAACCAACTCCCATTTCTACGGCTGTAAAATACTCCTCCCCCTTGAACCTTGCCTTCGCCGTTCTGTCCAGCGCTACCTTCGGCTGGGCTATTCGCAACTGGCACGGACGTTAAGCAGCACGAGGCGGCAGCCCACCTTGTTCCGGCGGGCTGCTCTTTTTTCTTCAGGTACGAAGGGGCGGCCCAACTTCTTTGTCTCCTTCCGTAGTTACCGGGGTTTGCTGCCTCTTTGGACGCGCCTAACTTTGCTCGCTGAAACCTGTGATTGAGTCTGCCGTTTGTTCATGAAACGGATTACCAACTGTTTAAGCTGAATAAAGCGCGGAGCAATTGCTGGCGCAATAGCTCGTCGGTCAGGCGCCTTAGACCTGGCGGATATTGCTGGCCACTCCCGAAAAGGTATTGTTGGCCCCCGAACCGACAAATTTGATGACGCCCAGCACGATTACAAGTATGACCGCCAGCACGACCGCATACTCAGCCATGTCTTGACCACCGTTGTCTTGCCATGTCCGGCGAAGAAGGTTGCTCATGGAGTTCTCCTGGGTAAGACAGGTGCTAGTGCGAGGAAACAACAACAGGCGGGAGATGATAGCGGGGAGCAGCACCAAGACGAATAGCACGCTGGTTGAGCCGCCTGGCACAAATGTGCCAGACGCTGGGGTGTAGCAGGCTGTGTCAGCTCGAGGCAGGGTCAAGCGGGACCAGCGGCAGATCCTGGTGGACGGCAAAGAGAGCAAGTTCCAGCCGGGTGGACACTCCCAGCTTGTCGAAGATGTTGCTGAGGTGGTGCTTAACCGTGTCCTCACTGATTTTGTAATGGGCGGCGATATCCTTATTCGTGTAGCCCGCCACTACTGCGGAGACAATCTCCAGCTCGCGCGGCGTCAGTCCGAATTTTTTCTGTTTCGGTGTGGGCGGAGGCGCCAGCAGCCCGCGCAGATATTGCACCAGGTTGGAGATGGTCTCGCGCCCCACCCAGTAATGGCCCGCCATAACGGCGCGAATGCTGTTCAAGAGCAACTGGGTGGCTGATTCCTTAAGCACCACCCCCCGAGCTCCCAATTGCAGAGCTTCCACGATCTGCTCTTTTTCCACGGCCGCGGTCAGCAGAAGGATTCGGGTAGGCGTGTCGCTGCTACCCAGTTCGCGCACCGCTTCCAGGCCCGGATGATTGGGCATGGCCAAATCGAGGAGCAGCAGGTCGGGCTTGAGTTTTCGAGCCATGGCCACCGCCTCAGCGCCATTGGAAGCCTCGCCCACGACTCGAAAGCCGGGTTCGGCCTCCAGCAGACGTCGCAGCCCATCCCGGAAAATGGGATGGTCATCAGCCAGCAGAATACGCACAGGGGGTGGAGTCTTATGCATAGGCAACGCGATGCTTTTGGGGGATCATGACATCCAGGCGTGAACCGTGCCCTGGGACGGATTCTACCGTGAGCTCACCTTCAATGGAACGCACTCGTTCCCTTATCACTGCCGGGCCTTTGTGCTGGTTCTCCAGCTCGGTTTGTGAGAGGCGCCCGGAAAACTCGAAACCCGTGCCATCGTCCTGAATTACCAGATGATAACTGTCGGCCGTGGCTCTGACCTGTACCACCACATGCTGGGCGCGGCTGTGCTTGCGCACATTCACCAATCCTTCCTGCACAATGCGCGCCAGCTCGCGGCAGACCTTGGCGGGAAGCTCTATGCTGGCTTCCTGGCAAGTGAAGCGAGCCGAAATTCCGGTTTCGCGCTGAAACTTGGTCACGGTATCTTGAAGAAAGGCAACCAGCGTCCTGGCATCCACCGCCAGAGGTTTCATTTGTTGCATGAGATCGCGCAATTTAAGTACTTCTTCCCGCAGTAGCTTCTGAATTCGACCGAGCTCGGGCACGACCTCGCTGGGCTGCGCGTCAGCCCGGCGGCGCAGCACGTCCACCTGCATCTCCACGCTGATCAAAGACTGTACGGCGCCATCGTGCAGCTCGCGGGCCACCCGGGCGCGCTCAATGGCGCCGGCACGCTGACGCAGGCGGGCCAGCAAGTAAACGTTGGAAACCGCGGGCCCTACCTGCCGCACCAGGTCCTGCAGAAAGCGGAGCGCCTCCTCGCGATCGCTGGGGAGTGCGGGATCAAACAGGTAGAGACGCCCCGACCACTCGTCAGTGGTGGTCAGGGAGGCAGCCAGCACCGACTGGAATTTCCGGCCGGAGAGAAGAGGAGCGAGGAAGTCGGATGCGAGCTTGCGCAGGCGCACACCGGCGGCATCCACTGCCAGCAGGCGTACGGCGCCGGCGCTACGGGCGGCAAACCACGTATGTGCGCTGGCGGGAAACAGGTAGGTTTCGCGGCTGACCTCCGCCGGGGGCAGCCAGCGGAACTCGACTTCGCCGTTGGTCACCGATCTGGCTTCACATCCGGAAACGCGCGTGCTGTGAGACTCCTCGATGGCCAGCACGGCTGAGCTGGCGCCGAAAAGCTGAATGAGTTCCCGAAATATCTGCTGCAGGCTGCCGGTGAGGCCAACGTCCACTCGCGCCATACCCAGAACACGGCTCAGCATCGCTTTTTCTGCCCGCAATTGTTTTTCGTTTTCCGCCAGATAACCGATCAGCAACCCCATGGACAGCAGATATGCGGCGCTCAGCAGCAGCCGGTTGAGTTCGGGATGAATCTGAAAGGCGGCGGGCAGACGTATCCAGCGAGCGACAGCATTTTCCACGCCCAGCAGCGCGATACTGGTTACGGAAGTGGCTAAGGTTTCCCACAATCCCCAGCGATAGGCTGCCTCCAGCAGTACGAAAAGGAAAAACAGGAAAAAGGGGCTAATAGCCTCCTTGGTGTAGAGAGAGACCACGGTAGGCCAGACGATATCGGCTCCATGCACGAACAGGCGAAAGGCTAGCGTGGGGCTAAGCCGAATGCGGGCCAGGATCATGACCACAAAGCTGTGAATCAGATAAAGGAAGAGCAGAAGGTAAACCACCGCTGAGTAGTGGCCGGGTTCGGTGGGTACTACGTAGATGGCGGCCAGAAAGGAAGTGGCCAGAAACAGGCGCGTGGTGGCCAGAACGCGCTCTACCCGCCGCAGTTCGCCAGGCGCGGTAGTGGTTTTAAGCCGCGAAAGGAAGCGGTGCGGGTCAACGGTAAGACGCAAACGTATTCCCCATGTAGCCGTGCAGAGTTACAGATATAGTACGGGCCATGATGGCAAAGAGCAATCGGCTTTGCTGGTTATCTCGGGCTGAGGCTGGAGTCACTCTTGGGGCACGCGGCCAGGCATGTGCGCCCAGCCGAGCGGGTTTGTCTTTTTCGGCCGGATAGCGGCGGATATCTGAGAGGTGGGGATTTCGAAGGTCTTAGTGCCCCTGGCCGGCCGCCATAGGCAAAGCTGCCCACCCCTGCTTGCGAGATAGATCCGC
>DASVBI010000331.1:0-3219 GCA_036375915.1 Terriglobales bacterium
AATCTGGTAGCCAACGCCCGCGATGCCATGAGGGGGACTGGGCAGATTTCAATCATCACCAGAAATATTGACCTGCGGCAAGCTCCCTCCAACGAATATTTCACCGCAATTCCAAAGACCGGGACCTACGTCGTGCTGGAAATCAGCGATACCGGCAGCGGGATCAGCCGCGACGTGCTCTCCCACATCTTCGAGCCTTTTTACACCACTAAGGAGGAAGGCAGCGGTTTGGGACTCTCCACCAGTTACGGCATCGCGGCCCAGAGTTCCGGCTATATGTCAGTCCAGACCGAGCAAGGACAGGGGACAACGCTCAAACTGTATTTGCCGCGAAAGCGGGAAGTTTCCTCCGATGGTGAAGCTGCCGAGGCATAAGAACCTGGTTTTTGCGCAATACTGAAACCCCGCTAAGTAGAAGGCAGCTCAACCGACGCTCTGATTTTTCAGAGCACCTTTCCTCTTCTGCCGCTCCCGTTCACAGGCCTTGCAGATTCGGACCACATATTCCCTGCCATTGCGAACGGAGACTTGCTCCCGGGTATTTGCGGCCGTCAGGGGATGGCCGGCGTGGCAGTGAGTCTGACGCTTGCGTTGTTGCTCGTACCTTCGAAACCGTGGCGTATCCATGAAGGTCATGCGGGCCTCTTCTGCCCCCATAGACACCTGAAATCCTGTAAGGATACGTGGAAATGGCGCCGTATTCGCCCGCCCGCGTGCAGGATTCAGGCGCCCAACGGTGACCGGATACAGACCTGAAAATGGCGGGCGCGGAGTGTTCAGGCCCAGCCGAAATGGGCTTGCTAGCGGTCCCCCGACCAGACGTACTGCCCTTGGCCATTGATATAGCCGCAATGCGAGGGGCTGTCGCAAACATCCGCCAGCCCGTCCTGGAACTTTCCTTCTTGCACAAACTTGGGCGCTATCACCAGGTCGCCCTGCGGGTTGATGAAGCCCCACTTGTCGCGCAGCTTCACGCACGCTTTTCCCTGGGAGAAGCCGTTGGCTGCCCGGCGCCCGTTCAGGCTGAAAAAGCGCGGCCGGATGGCAAATTGACCTTTGGGGGTGATATACCCCCAGGCGCCTCGCCATTCCACCGCCGCCAGTCCCTGGGAAAACGGCAGCGCCGATACAAAGCGGGGTGGAATCTGAAACTTTCCTGTTAAGTCTATGTAACCCCAGCGCTCCTCCACTTCCACCGGCGCCAGTCCCTCGGAAAATTCAGCGCAGCGCTCGAATTGAAATGGAATCACCGCCTGGCCCTGGAGGTTAACGAACCCGCAGTGGCTGCCGCGGAAAACCCAGGCCAGGCCCTGGCTGAACGAGCCCGCCAGGTTGTACTGGGCGGGTATGACCGTTTGTCCCCTGGTGTCCAGATACCCCCACCGCGCTTTACTGCGAAAAGCGCCGCGCTGCTGGCTGAAGTCGTGCAGGTTCTCGTAGTCGTCGGGGGTAAGCCGCGCCCCGCTGTGGTCAATAAAACTCCAATTCGGCCCAATGGCAACCGCGGCCAGGCCCTCATGGAAGGCGCGGGCATCGTCGAAGCGGGCGCCAATGACAAACTTGCCGCTGCGGTCAATGTAACCAGCTTTGGAGTTCTCCCGGTCGCCTACCCAGGCGGCGGCTAAGCCCTCGCTGAAAGGCCACGCAAAAACAAAATTCGGCGGCAGGATCATCTCGCCGCGGCGGTTGATGTAGCCGAATTTGCCATGCAGGGCTACCACCCACAAATCTGTCGGCTGCTGGCCCGCGAGTGGCAGGACGACAAGCAGGAGCAATATCAGTCTGCGAAACACGGTTGGTGGCACCAGTCTAAGCTTCTCCCGGAGAACTGTACCCGCTCCCGCGTGGGTTGCCGGCCAGCAGCAGACTCCCGAGCTGCAGGTTTCAAAGATCAGCAAAGTCACGACACTGGTGAAGGCAATGGATAGCCCACTGCCCCTGGGCGGCAAACGCGAAGCGGAAAAAATAACGGGAGCGGGCGTCGGCGGAGCGCAATCTGCCGGCATTGCTTCAAGCCCCGGGCCTGGCCTCGGCCTCGTAGAAATGGTTGCGTTTGCGGTAAAGGATGGCAATTACCACCAGAGAGCCCAGAGTCGGCGGAACCACCAGGATGAGAATCCCGGATTGCAGGGCCTGAATCATTCGCGCGCCTGAGGACGCGGCCTGGGTATAGCACAGCGCGCAACTTTGGGCGAACGCCGGCGCCGCCGAAACCAGCGCGCCACCTGCCACAAAAAGCAAACTGCTCCACCGCATGAACCGCCGCATATCGCCTGCCTGGGTCAGCTAACGAGCCGTGTCAACCTGTATCTGGGCGTTGGGAACACCGCGTTCCATGCGGTAGCTGTCGGTCCAGCCATATTGCATGGCTGCCAGCACAAATCCCGTGAACACCAGAACGAACAGAAGGAATCCCCGCTTTTCCGCCCACAGGTGCATGAAGAACAGCAGGGCCAAGCCGCCTTCTGCCAGCGCCACCAGGAACATGCGGGCAAATCTTCCCCCGCTGTGAACCCCGCTGTAGGCGAAGACGAATTGCACCGCCGCCAGAGCCAGAATGCAGAGATAAATAACAATGTATTTGCCGACGCTATCCGTGTACCCCGCCGCCGGCTCAGTGCTTAGGACATCGGGCGCATCCGCCATGTTCTTGTTCCTTCCCCCTCCGACTCTCAGCGAGCAACGTTCAAGAGGTAAACAAATGGGACCACGAACATCCAAACCAGGTCCACGAAGTGCCAGTAAAGACCCACCACCTCGAGATGGTCGGCATTGAGGCTGCCGGATTTGTAGCGCGCTGCCACCACCAGCAACGCCACCACGCCGCCCACCACGTGGGTAAGGTGCAGTCCGGTAATGCTGAAGAAGGAGGCGCCAAACAACCCGGTGCCCCAGGGATTATGGAAGAGCGTGGCGCCCTCGTGAATCATCCCCATCCACTCCCGCAGGTGCAGCACCGCGAAAAGAACGCCGGCGGCGGCGGTGATCATGGTGAAACGGTAGGCGGAAGCTCGGTCTCCAGCTTTGCCGGCACGCACCCCCAGCAGCATGGTCAGGCTGCTGGTGATCAGGATAAAAGTCATCACCATGGCATTGACCACGGTCGGCGAAAACTTGAACGGGGTCGGCCAGTTCGGGGTGCCGTTGCGCAAAAACCCATAGGCAACCAGGCAAGCGGCAAAGGTAGCCGCGTCGGCGATGATGAACAGCCAAATCGCC
>DASVBI010000159.1:0-3909 GCA_036375915.1 Terriglobales bacterium
CGCGGAAGTCGAACCAGGCCTGCGAATACTGGTGCACGAACAAGGGGGCAAAAGCGCCAACGTAGGTCAGCCCGTCATATTCGAAGGTGGTGCGCTTCCAGGCATTCCAGGCGGCCGGCGGCAGGGGGTGGGTGAAGGAGCCCATGCCGAGCAGGTACATCATCATCAATTCGCTGTAGTAATCCCAGCGCGAGGGCAGAAATCCTACCTCCGGCGTCCATCCTTGCGGCAGCAGCGTAGTGTCTTCAGAGAGCCAGGTCCAATCCACGCGGTTGAAAATCTGGCGGGCCAAAAGGTTGATTTCGGGATGGTGGAAGTACTGGCGGCAGGTGAGCACGCCACACAGGAGGATGGCTGTGTCCACCGACGAAACCTCGGAGTCCCACATCCTCTCCCCGGTGTCCACGTTGGCGAAGTGAAAAAAGAAACCGCGATGGGTAGACAGCTTTTTCCACAAAAACTGCAGGGTGGTGAGCACGCGCTCGGTGGCTTCGGGGAGAGTGATAAGGCCGCGATTGTGCCCAATGCAGACCGCAGACAGGCCAAAACCGGTGGCGGCCACGCTGGCCACCACCCGGCTATCGGGCGCGCGCACGTTAAAGCGATCTTTAACCAGCCCGGTCTGGGGACTGGCTTGCTCCCAGAAAAAGCAAAAGGCAGCGTTAACCACCTCATCCAGGAACTGGTTGTCGTCCCGGGAAAGCCTGGTGGGAGCGGGAGGAGGAGCAAAACAAGGCGGGGAAGCTCCCGCCTGCTGAGCGTCTATAAGCAGGGGGAGGATGCCACGGCGGGCCAGCGGCAGGCACAAGCCAAAGCTGGCCGTGCTGCGCAGCCAATCCCGGCGAGTAAGTTTTCGGCGGTTGTCGCTCCTTTCGTCCACTGCCTCGATTCTAAACGAGCATTGCTCGCCCAGCGCAAGTAGCCGATGGCAGCTCCGGTGCCATAAAGATTACTGCCGGCGAAAGCTGGGAGAGCGTGCCCTTCCCCGTTCCTGCTGTCGTAAGATGAGGCTAGAGCATGACGCGCGGGAAGAAACTTGCATCCGGGATCGGCATCGGCGCCCTCGCGGCCCTTGTAGCCGCGATCGTGCTCTGGTCGCGGATTCCGAAAGCGAAGCCTGTCACCCTGAAGGGAGCGGTAATCCGGCAGGAAGCGGACCCTAATAAGGAACAGCCCATCGCCGAGGCTCAGATCATTGGCTCTGGAGGCCTGGCCACGGGCACGGCCCAGTCCGATGCGGCCGGCTATTTCAGCGTTACTCTGCGGCCGGGGGTAAAGCCAGGCGAACTCATCACGCTGAGCTTCGCCAAAACCGGCTATCGTCCCCTGACGCTGAAGGAAGTTCGCCCGGGCACGCTGATCTTGGCGCGCATGCTGCCCCTGTCCCGCGCTCCCCACCCATCGCCGGTTCCGACCAGAGGGGTCATTACCAAGGCTTCTGTAGCGGTGCGTTATTCGCAGAAGACCACTTCAGCATTGAACGTGGGCAGCGCCGTCAGAACCTTTCAGGTAGTCAACACGGGAAATATTCCTTGTCATGGCCACCAGCCTTGTTCGCCGGACGGACAATGGAAGGCCGCCATCGGCTCCCTTTCGCTGGATGCCGGCGAAGGCAATCAATTTCGCAATCCCAGGGTCTCCTGCATCGCCGGCCCCTGCCCGTTTACCCGCACCATTAGCAATGATTTCTCCGATGACGGCCGCAAGGTCAAAATATCGGTGCTGAACTGGTCTGACACTGCCACCTTCCTCTTTGAGGCCGAGGTGTATCACCCCATGGTCAGCGAGACCATCCGCGACTCCTATCCCGTGATTTTCGGCCAGGCGTTGAATTTCACGCTGCCCCCGGACGCTGAGGGTCCGAGCATCGAGGCGGAGGTCAACGGAAGCGCCATCGTCTTTCCCCTCGGGCCGAACCTCTGTCTGGCATGGGCCACATGCAACCTCCGCGAGGATAAGGACCAGACCAAGGTGTACAGGTGTGAACTCAACCCGGGTTACCGCTTCCGCTGATTCACCGGCTTCCCCGCCAGGCAGGAGCCATCAAATCCGGGTTGAGGGTATGTATGGGGTGGGCGAAGCGTACGGGCACTGCCCGGCAACGGAACAGGCCTGACAGTGCGAGAGTTCGGCTATTTCCAGCATGCGCAGGGACCGCGACCAGGCATACCAGGGCGACTTTCGCAGCTGACATCGGGTAACCATCAGCCCGGTGCCGGCGTTCTCCGTTTCGCGGATGAATCCGCCGTGGTCTTCACCATGCGAGGTACTGGAGCTCACCGTGTGCTCCTGGTGGTTGAGCCAGTATGTTGCGCTTTTCAGATCACACCTGTGACGGCAATCACAGTTTGCCGTCCTGACATGTGGAAATCCTGTGTTCTCCCTGAAATACATGGTTGCCGCCAGCCTGCAAGCTGATATCAAGGCAAGGGTTGCGCCAGCAGCAACGGCCGCGGGAGACGGCAGATAATCACAGCAAGGCGGGCGTGACATCGCCACTTTCACACCGACTGGGGGAGGGATTCCTCCAGCGGCGACAAACGCGCTGTGAAGTGGCGTAAGAAGGGCGCCTCGTAGGAGAGGTGCAGGCCACGCAGTTGCTCGCGGCGGCGCCAGACTTCCAGAATGACCTCAACCACATAATCAATGTGGCTCTGGGTGTAGACACGGCGCGGGATGGCGAGCCGCACCAGGTCCATTTTGGCAGCCTCGCCAAACATGAGGGTGCCGATTTCCACGCTGCGGATGCCGCCTTCCAGGTAAAGCTCGCAGGCCAGAGCCACGCCGGGAAATTGTTGCGCGGGAATGTGAGGGAGGAAGGCGCGCGCATCAATGTAAATAGCGTGTCCTCCCGGCGGTTGCACGATGGGGACGCCCTCGGCGGCGATGTGGTTGCCAAGGTAGGCGGTGGAGGCAATGCGGTAGCGCAGGTAGTCCTCGTGCAGCGCTTCCTGCAGGCCCACAGCTATGGCTTCCAGATCGCGGCCGGCCAGCCCGCCATAGGTAGGATAGCCTTCCGTGAGGATGAGCAGGTTCTTCTCCTGCTGCGCCAGAGCGTCGTTGTTGGTGCAAAGAAAGCCGCCGATATTGGCCAAGCCATCCTTCTTTGCCGACATGGTGCAGCCATCGCCGTAACTGAAGATTTCGCGCGCAATCTCTTTCGGCGTTTTTCCCTCGTAGCCGCTTTCGCGCAGCTTGATGAAATAGGCATTTTCCGCGAAGCGGCAGGCGTCAAAGTAAAGCGGAATGCGATGGCGCCGGCAAACCGCGCTCACCGCTCGCACGTTTTCCAGCGAGACCGGCTGGCCTCCGCCTGAATTGTTGGTGATGGTGAGCATCACCAGCGGCACCCGCTCGCGGCCTGCGCGCGTGAGCAGTCTCTCCAGCGCTTCCACATCCATATTGCCTTTGAAAGGATGGTTAAGAGAAGGCTCCCGGCCTTCGGGAATGAGCAGATCCACAGCCTGGGCGCCGACGAATTCAATGTTGGCGCGGGTGGTATCGAAGTGGGTGTTGTTGGGCACGGTATCGCCCTTGCCGCACATCACGCTGAACAGAATGCGCTCCGCGGCCCTGCCCTGGTGGGTGGGAATGATGTGGCGAAAACCGAAAATGTCGCGGACTGAGTCGCGCAGATGATCGAAGCTGCGGCTGCCCGCATAGCTTTCGTCGCCTTCCATAATGGCGGCCCATTGCTGCGTGGACATCGCGCCGGTTCCCGAATCGGTCAGCAAGTCAATGAGCACGGCATCAGCCGGAAGCTGGAACAGGTTGTAGCAGGCGGCCCGCAGAAGAGCTTCCCGCTGCCGCCGGGTGGTCCAGTGGATTGGTTCCACGCTCTTGATGCGAAAGGGCTCGATGATGGTGTGGGTGCGCATGGCACGTTCCCACGCCAGCAAACACCCGCCG
>DASVBI010000701.1:0-2938 GCA_036375915.1 Terriglobales bacterium
TGATGGTGACATTCAACCCGTTGGTGCCCGCATTCCCGTTGCAGCGGTTGAAGCCCGCGCCCGCGCTGATGCCGTTGTTCTGCGCGTACTGGATAATGGCCTGGCACAGCGCCGCGTGCGAGGTGTTGGGTGCCGCCGTGGCGCAGTCGGTGAGCGGGTTGGCGGCATCGAAATTATCCGCCTGCACCGCCAGCCTGGCCCCTTCCCGGGCGGCGTTGTTCAGCACCTGGTGGACGCGGATCATGTACGCCCCTTCGGACACCGCCAGCGACAGAAACAGCAGCAGGGGCAGCACGATCGCCAGCTCCGCCACCTGCGTGCCCCGACTCTGCCGCTTAGTTGCCATAGGCCTGACCGGTTGATTCATTGCGCATGACCGCCCGCGTGCTCATATTCACGGTGAAGGGCAGACCAAACAGCCGGTAGGGCACCTTCACATCCACCTCGGTGTAAAACGTCTGAATGTTGTTCACCATCCGCGAACAACCCTGCAGGACGTACACCCCCGGCCCCACTCCCGGGGGCATGCTGCCTCCGCTGGCGCAGGTCGGCCCTCCCGGACCGGGGGCCAGGCCACAGCTGCTGCTGGCAAAGCGAATGTTGGCCGACTGCAAATATCCGCACACCCGCGTGGCCACCGCATCGGCGGTGGGCAGCGAGTAAGGCACCGAGGCGTTGGGATCGGGCGCCACCGCGTAGCGCGCGCCTTCCCGGGCCGCGTCCGTCACCACCTGATAGATGTTGAACGCCCGCCCGAATCCCAGAACGGCAAACAGCAGGCCGAACAGCACCAGGGAAGTGACCGCGGCTTCCACGATGGTCGCGCCCCGTTCTGTGTTCTTCCCCTTCATGGTTTGAATACGGCAAACAATGTCCCCAGCGCGGCGGCTACGCCGAAGGGGGCCCGCAGCATGGCCGTGTTGCGCACGTTAATGCGGGGATGGGCGGCCACTCCGCCCCGCCCCAGCAGCCACTTGATCAGCTCCCCGATGTTGCGCAGCATCTGCCCCAGCATGCCCCGCCTTATCGCCTGCACGATTCCGATCAGGGCGGCGGCTATCACCGCCACCTCCATGGCCAGAATCCACCGGTCCAGGCCCAACAGCGCGCCCAGCGCCGTGATCAGCTTCACATCGCCACCCCCGATCGCGCCCAACTGGAAAAAGCTGAGGCCCACGCCGAAGGCAATCAGGGTGGCGATCAGGGCGGAAGCAAATTCCCAGCCCAGACCACCGTGCACCAGATGAAAAATCAATCCCGCCGCCACCGCCGCCGTAGTCATCAGGCGGGGAATTTTGCGCCAGCGGATGTCACCCACCGCCGCCGTCAGCACAAAGGCCAGAATGAGCGCGTTCCACACCTCGGGGTGCGGAACCGCCATCTTCTGCCCCAGCACCGTGGCGGTCAGCATTTCTGCTTCTCCTTAGATTTTGTCCACAGGCACAGGCGGACGCAGCATCAGTCCGGCTGCGCCAGCCTTGCCCCTCAAAAGGTCCACATCCGTTGTTGGCAGGCGCCGCGCTGCTCGCCGACGCCCGCGTGCCGGGTTAGCCGCCGATGGCGCTGGCGGTCTGGGAAAATACGTTGTTGGCTTGCGTGCCGATCAAGCGTATGGTGCCGACCACGATGACCAGAATCACCGCCAGCATTACCGCATATTCCGCGATATCCTGGCCCTCGTCATCCCGCCAAATCCTATTAAGAACATCCAGCATTTCCTGCCCTCCGATGCACATATTATTGGGACCCGCCTAAAGGGATCCGCTTTCTTCTGTGCAATCCAGAGTGCATTTCACTGTCAAGGACCAGACAATTTGTGCCAAGAGATTCAGCAACTTAGGATCGCTGTCAGCCGGTTGACAACCATGCTGTCCGAAATTTGAGACAGGCAGCCCGGGAGGCTGACCCGATGGGGAGACAGTTACCTCTGTAAGTCGGCCTGGGGGCAGTCCTTAACTCCCCTGCGACCGGCAGTCGGCTGTGGACTGCAGCCAGCTCGTCGAAACCGGCTCCGGAATTGTCGGCTTAGATCGGCAGGAGAATTTCCACCAGGCGATGGCGCTCTTGTTGAGGGGTTCACAAAATCTCGCTCAGTCTTCGGGCCAAGGCACCAGGTCCGGGTCGCGGCTGTTGAGCGGCTTGAACCGGGCATGATCAGATTGCGGAGCACGCTAGGCTACCAACTACCAACCAAACAACTACTCACTGCGGCAACGCTCCCGTCCTTACAAACACCACTGCCTGCTTGTCCTCAAACTCTTTCTTCCATCCCCCGTCCAGCCTCAACAACCCTGCCAGCCCGCTGGTGGGCGGCACCACCACCGTCCGCACCTGATATTTCTCCAGCGCCTCCCGCCAGTTGCCGTGGCCGCGCGCGGTGTCGGAAAAGTTGTCCATCAGCTTGCCGTAAAGGTCGGTGCGGCCGTCTATGAAAACGCGGTACTGCGGGTATAGCTTGGCGATGAAGTAACCGCCCCAGTCGTAATAATTGAAGATGGGGGAGGGCACATTTTTTCGCATCAGAAACTCGGTGGCAGCCTTCGGGAAGTGCTGGGCTTCACCGGCCGCCTGGCCCTTTACCGCCTGGTAGAATCGCGCGCCCGTCAATCCCGCCACCGCCAGGAGCAGCACCAGATTGAACGCCAGTTTCGCCGGTGGGGTCGAAGTTTCCTCTGCCGGGCTAAACCAGTTCCGGCGCGCCGCCAGTTCGTCCAGTCCCGCAGCCAGAATGGGCACTGCGACCAGCACAAAAATGGGAATGTGGCGCGCAGCGCTCAAGCCGGCGTAGGCAGTGGCCAGCAGCAGCAGAATCTGTGTGGGCACCAGACGCTTGCGCGACGCCGCCACCACCAGCCAGGTCAGCAACAACAAGCCCAAAAATGGCTTGAAATCCACGGAGTGGAAATTGGGCGAGGCCCACTCCACGATGTAGTCCACA
>DASVBI010000528.1:0-3331 GCA_036375915.1 Terriglobales bacterium
AAATGCAGCAGGGGGAGGAAGGACTCCGAGTATAGCTGCGTGGAAACGTCCGAGGGGCGCGGCTTTCCGAGGATTGCAGGCAGCAGGCTGGCGCCCTGGGCGTCGGCGGGAGGGGGAATCTTAAGCACGTCGAGCACGGTAGGCAACAGGTTGACGGTGGTGGCCGGCTGTGCGATCGCGGCTTCATGGCGTTGGCCCGCCGGCAGCTTGACCATGAAGGGGATGCGCAACGTCGTGTCGTAAATAAAGAATCCGTGCGTCTTCTCGCCGTGCTCGCCCAGGGATTCGCCGTGGTCGCCGGTGAGCACGATCAGGGTGCGTCCGTACAGGTGTTTCTCTTTTAGAAAACGGAGCAGGCGTCCCAGTTGCTGGTCGGCAAAGGCGATTTCCCCGTCGTACGGGTGGCCCTGGTACTCGCGGTCGAAGGGCGGCGGCGGCTGGTAGGGGGTGTGCGGGTCGTACAGGTGCACCCAGAGAAAGAAGGGCTTGCCGGAGTTGGCCGCCAGCCACTGCAACGCCTGGTCCACCACCACATTTCCGGGACGCTTCATAAGGTCAAGATTGGCGTCTTCCAGGCGGTTGAAATCGAAGTGGTCGTAGTAGAAATCGAATCCCTGGTTCAGACCGAAGCGGTGGTCGAGCACGGCGGAACCGAGCACCGCTCCGGTGGCGTACCCGTGCTGCCTCAAAATCGAGGCCAGGGTGGGCTGTTGCGGATTCAGGCGGTTGCCGCTGAAATCGTGCATGCCGCTGTACATGGGGTACGTGCCCGTCATCATCACCGTGTGCGAAGGCAGGGTGATGGGCACCGGGGTGTAGGCGTGCTCGAAACGGGTGCCCTCGGCGGCCAGGGCGTCAATGTTCGGGGTGCGCGCCTGGCGGTCGCCATAGCAGCCCAGGTGGTCGGGCCGCAGGGTGTCAATGGTCACCAGCAGCAGGTTATCGGGCGCGGCCGGGTGCGGTTTGGGCGCGGCCGCCGCCAGTGCGGCAAAGATCAGGCAGAAAGCTGACAAGCGGAGGACGCGGGACACACCTGTAACCTGGCAGAGAATATGGGCAGGATATCAAAGCCTGCTGGCCACGCAAAGGGCGGCAGCCGGCCGCTGACTACGGTTTCCGCGTGGCTTGGCTTCTGGGCGCGTCAACTTGGCCGCAATCCTGTTCCCCGCCGCACTTGGGACAGACAACTTTCTGGTTTTGCGCAGCCATTTGTTTCAGAAATGCGGTAAAAGTCGCGCCACAACGCGGGCACACTACATCCACTCTTTCGTTCACCGCGCCCATGAATAGCAGTATATCGCTGCTCTTCCGGCTCTGCCGCGCCAGCTTTGCCGTATACGAAAAATTTCCATCTGGCCGCGGCGCAACCGGCTCTCAAGCCTATGCCAAAGGCCGGAATACTCATAAAATGGAGTGCAACAATTGCTGTTGCCGGACGTATGTCTAATAGGCGGCAGCGAGGGCCGGTTTGCTGGCCGGCCAGGGCTCCTGCAAGCGTAAACGAGGCGAGTAAGCATGGCGGTACGCACGGGCTCGGCAGTTCCTGATCTGTCGGCGTTGAGAATTGATGAGGGCTCACGCAGCCCGCATCGCGGCCCGCAATGGCCGCGCTGGGTGGTGGCAGCGCTAGGCCTGCTTCTGCTGGTCTCGGCTGGAGTGTACGCCGTCCGCGGCAAAACTCCGGTGGTAGAGGTGGCGGCGGCGCAGGCCCCAAGCAGCAGCGGGCAGGTGGCGCTGCTTAACGCCAGTGGCTATGTGACGCCGCGGCGGCGGGCCACGGTAGCCGCCAAAATCACGGCCCGGGTCACCCAGATGTATGCCGATGAAGGCATGCACGTGCAGGCAGGCCAGATACTGGCCTTGCTCGATGACTCCGATTACCGCGTGCGCCTGAACTCCGCCAAGGCCGACCGCGATGCCACCTCCGCCGGGTTGCAGGACTTGCAGGTGCAGCTGGCCAATGCGGAAATCGAACTGCGCCGTACCCAGCAATTGACCAGGCAGGGCGTCAGCAGCCCGCAGGCCTTAGACAACGCGCGCACCGCCGCCGACAGCCTGCGCGCCAGAATCGCCTTGACCAGCGAACAGGTGCAGGCTTCCGATGCCAAGATCCGCGTCGCCCAGCAGGATCTGGACAACTGCACCGTGCGCGCTCCCTTCGCCGGCATTGTGGTTTCCAAGGACGCCCAGGTGGGCGAAATGGTCTCGCCCAATTCCGCCGGCGGCGGCTTTACCCGCACCGGCATCGCCACCATTGTGGACATGAAGTCGCTGGAAATCGAAGTGGACGTCAACGAGTCCTATATCGCCCGCGTGCGTCCAGGCATGCCGGTTACAGCCGTGCTGGATGCCTATCCCAACTGGAACATTCCGGCCAAGGTGCGCACCATCATCCCCACCGCCGACCGCCAGAAAGCTACCGTCAAAGTGCGCATCGCCTTCGACCAGCTTGACCCGCGCATTCTGCCCGATATGGGGGTGAAGGTCACCTTTCTGGGCAACGAAGGCAGGGCCGCCAAGTCCGAAGGCGTGAAGGCCTTGGTGCCGCAGAGCGCCGTGCGCAGCGAAAACGGCAGCCAGGTGGTGTATCTCTACCGCCAAGGCCATGTAGAACGGCGCGCTGTCGGGGTGGGCGAAACGCGCGGCAGCGACACTGAAATTACCGCCGGTGTAGTTGCCGGCGACCAGGTGGTGGTAAGCGGCCTGGACGGCCTGCGCGACGGCGAGCGCGTCGAAATCAGGAGGTAAGGGAAGCCATGGTCAGGGTGGACGGCAACGGCAGCGGCAGCAGCCTGGTGCGGGTGCGCGGGCTGGACAAAAAGTACCAGCGCGGCAGCGAGGAAATCCACGTCCTTCAAGGGCTGAACCTCGATGTGGACGCCGGCGATTTCGTCGCTTTCATGGGCCCCAGCGGCTCGGGCAAAACCACGCTGCTCAACCTTCTGGGCGGGCTTGACCTGCCCACCAACGGCACCATCACGGTGGCGGGCGACGAGATTACACATTTGTCGGCCGGGAAGCTTACTTCGTGGCGGGCCCGGCACGTAGGCTTCATCTTCCAGATGTACAACCTGATTCCGGTGCTTACCGCGTTTCAGAATGTGGAGCTGCCGCTGCTCTTGACCAAGCTCTCGAAGAGCCAGCGCAAGCAGCATGTGGAGACGGCGCTGCAGGTGGTCGGCCTGGGAGACCGCATGCATCACTATCCGCGCCAACTCTCCGGCGGACAGGAACAGCGGGTGGCCATTGCTCGCGCTATTGTGGCGGATCCTACCTTTCTGCTGTGCGACGAGCCCACCGGCGACCTGGACCGCAAGAGCGCCGATGAAAT
>DASVBI010000589.1:0-4249 GCA_036375915.1 Terriglobales bacterium
CGCGATTGCGGGAATGGCCATCAGGACGAAATGCAGGCGCATGCGCATCATGGGGTAGACTTCCGCGAAGAAACACACCCCTTCGCTTACCTACCCTCAGCCTGACGGAGACTCACCAGAGTAGGACGATTATAGGTCCGCTCGCCCGCCCAAACAATCTGCCGAAGGGCCACAGAACCACCAAAGTAATCGAGCTAAGTGACTGCGGTGCTGGAGGTTAACTGAGTGCTCATTGCTCGATCTGCCATTAGCGACGGGCATTCGCGAGTAGTATTTAGCGGTTACTCGTCAGCATTCAGCATTGAGCCAATGAACAGCGGTAAAAAAGGCAGCAAGAGAAACCGATGAGGGGTTGAGTACCGACTGCTGAGTGCTAACCAATTACAAATTACTCAATTACAATTTGCTTTAGTTCCCCATGAACTCCTTCGCCCCTCCTCAGCGCCAGACGCCGGACGCGGAAATGCTGTTTGGCTTCTGGTATCGCGCCCTGCCCAGCGAGCGGGCGCGTCGTAACCGCCTGCAGAAGGCGATGCTGCTGGAAATTCCCCTGGTGATTGGCCGCGATGCCCATGGCCGCGCCTTCGCCCTGCGCGATGCCTGCCCTCACCGGGGCATGCCGCTCTCCTGTGGCGCCTTTGACGGACAGCAACTGGAATGCAGCTATCACGGCTGGAAGTTTGACGCTCACACCGGCCAGTGCCAGCTGATCCCCTCGCTCACGGCGGACCAGAAGCTGCGGGTTGACCGCATCTATGCCGGTGCCCTGGCCTGCGCCGAGTATGACGATTACGTCTGGGTGTTCGTGCCCGAGCCCGGTCCCGCCGGGGCCGGGGCCACGAAACCTTGCGAGCCGCCTATTCCCGCGCCCCGAGTACCCACCTTCTCTCAAGGATACAAGCTGGCCTATCTGAGCGCCGAAATGCCGGTGAACGTGGACCATGGCATTATCGGCCTGATGGACCCGGCGCACGGCCCCTTCGTACACCAGGCCTGGTGGTGGCGCTCCCGTCACAGCATCCACGAAAAACAGAAGGCGTTTGAGCCTATCCCCAACGGCTTCCGCATGAGCGCGCACACGCCCTCCTCCAACAGCGCGCCTTACAAGCTGCTGCGCTTTTACAGCGATGCCGAGGCCGTCACGACCACCATTGATTTCGAGCTGCCCAACCTGCGTTCCGAGACCATTCGGGCGGGCAAGTTCTGGTTTTCCAGCCTGACCACGGTTACACCCATCACCCGCAACCGCTGCCGCATTGACGTGGTCGCCGCCTGGAACATCTTCCGCTGGCTGCCCTTCGGCCCTGAACTGCTCAAATTCGTGTTTGCCAAGTTCGTGGAGCAGGACCGGCGTACCATGGAACTGCAAGCCGAGGGATTGAAGCATGATCCCCATCTGATGCTGATTGACGACGCCGACCGCCCCGCCAAATGGTACTTTCAGCTCAAGCAGGCCTATCTGGACGCGCGCCGCACCGGGGGCGAGATGCGCCATCCTATTCCTGGGCCGGTCACTCTGAAGTGGCGCAGCTGAGCCCTATCCGCATGGCTGCGTTTCCTCATTACTCTTCCCTGCTGGTACATTTTGCTTAGCGTGTCTCCCGCTGACGAATACGCGCGCCGGCTGCACGAGCGCGACCTGAGCGCGGTGCAACTGGAGCGGCTCCACATCCGCATTGGCTATGTGCGGCTGCTGCTGGGCATTGCGGTGGCCGCAGTGGCCTGGTGGGGCTTGGCGCGGCACACCTTCCCCGTCTGGTGGGTGGCTGTTCCCATCGCGGCATTTGCGATGGTGGCGGCGCGTCATTCCAGAATTCTGCGGGCGCGGCGGCACGCTGAGCGCGCCGCCCAACTCTATCGCCGGGGCCTCGCCCGCATCGAAGACCGCTGGACGGGCACAGGACAAAAGGGAGATCGTTTTCAAGACCTCCATCACATCTACGCCGCCGATCTCGACCTCTTCGGCGAAGGCAGCCTGTTCCAGCTTCTCTCCACCGCCCGCACCCGCATGGGCGAAGACACGTTGGCGGGCTGGCTGCTGGCGCCGGCCAAACTTGGTGAGATCCGCGAGCGCCAAGCCGCGGTCGCCGAACTGCGCGATGGCCTCGATCTGCGGGAAGACCTGGGCGTGCTCGGCGAAGGAGAGCAAGTGGGCATTCATCCCGAGGCCCTGCTGCAATGGGCGGAAGCGCCTCCCCGCCTGCAACAGCGCTGGCTGCGGGTGGCAGCTCTGCTTCTGGCCGTCCTCGAAATTGCCACTGCCGTGGTTTGGGGGAGGTGGGGACTGTTTCTGCCGTTTTTTGTGGTGCTGGGCGTCAACACCATTCTGGCCCGCCGCCTGAAGCAGGCGTTGCTGCAAACGCTCTTCGGCACTGAGCACGCTTTCGAGGACCTGGACCTGCTTTCCGCCGTGCTGGCACGCCTGGAGAGAGAACAGTTCTCCACCCCGCGCCTGCAAAAGCTTGGGCAACAGTTGGTGTCGGAGCGGTTGCCTCCCTCGCGCGCCATCGGCAAGCTGCGCACCATTATTGACTTCAGCTACTCGCGCGAGAATCTGATTCTTCGAGTTCTTGACCTGCCCCTGCTGTATAGCGTGCAGGTGGCGTTCTGGGCGGAAGCCTGGCGCCGGCGGCACGGCGCGGCAGTGCGCCGCTGGCTGGATGCGACCGGGCAGGTGGAAGCGCTGATCTCGCTGGCTACCTACAACTACGAACACCCGGCCGACCCCTTTCCCGAGTTCAGCAGCGGCTCCGCCGTCTTCGAAGCCGAGGAGCTTGGCCATCCTCTGATCGCGGCGGAAAAGTGCGTGCGCAACCGCGTCCATATGGGCGGCGAGGCGCGGGTGCTGCTGGTCAGCGGCTCCAACATGTCGGGAAAAAGCACGTTGCTGCGCGCCGCCGGCATCAACGCCGTACTGGCCATGGCGGGGGCTCCGGTGCGCGCCCGCCGCATGCGGCTCACGCCGCTGCAGGTGGGAGCCAGCATCCGCATTAACGATTCGCTGCAGGAGGGCAGTTCGCGCTTCTACGCGGAAATCACCCGCCTGCGGCGCATCTTCGACCTGGCCGGCGGCGACCCGCCGTTGTTCTTCCTGCTTGACGAACTGCTGCAGGGGACCAACTCCATGGACCGCCGCATCGGCGCGGAAGGCATTGTGCGCGCGCTGGTCGAGCGCGGCGCTATCGGGCTGGTCACCACCCATGACCTGGCGCTGGCGGAGATCAGCGGCCCCCTGAACGGGCAGATACACAATGTCCACTTTCAGGACGAACTGGAGGAGGGGCGCATTCGCTTCGATTACAGATTGCGCCCCGGAGTGGTGACCAAGAGCAACGGGCTGGAGTTGATGCGCTCCATCGGCCTGGACGTGTGAGGTCGTTGCGCACCGAATCCGCCGGAGCCAAAAATCGCTGCTCTCTTATGCCGCTTCCTTTTTTTCCGGCCGGGCCCGATTGGGCATGACGAACACCTCGCCGCCGCGCACTTCCACGGGATAGGTTTCCACATTGCTCTGTGCGGGTCCGGCGACCACACGCCCGGTGCGAATGTCGAACTGCGAACCGTGCCAGGGACACTGCACCGTGCAGCCCACCAGCGCGCCGTCGGAAAGCGGTCCGCCCTTGTGCGGGCAGTGGTCGCTGAAGGCAAACATCCCCTCCGGGCAGCGCCCGATTACCACCTTGAGGCCTTTCACTTCCGCCAGCGCCATCTGGCCGTCGGCCAGTTCGCTCTGGTTACAGACCGGCTGGTCCCAGCCCGCCAGCTTGCGCTCCCGCCACTTGCCGGCATTGGCATAGCGGTGGTCCACGCCAATCTGGTTGCGGTAGACCAGGGTTCCGCCCAGCCAGCCGGAGCACAGGATCAGAATCACGCCGATGGCGGAGAGCAATAGTGAGAGGCCGTCGGGCATGGCGGCAGCTCCTCCGCGGCGCGCGGCCACAATGATAAACAGGACCAGGGCGGCCACATTGAGCAGGGCGTGAATGTAGCCGCGCTTCTTGGCGCTGGAACGCGAGGGCACCACGCCAAACAAATCGGTGGCTCCGGCAATGGCGGCCAGCACAGCTCCGGCGCAGCCGCCGATCACGGCATAGAATCCGGCCGCGGCGAGGGAGGGATCGCCTTCCGCCATAGCCGCCACATCAAAAGCGAAACTGCCCATCCACAGTCCGATGGGAAAGGCCACCAGCATGGGGTGAAGGGGATGGGAGCGAAGCTGCGCGCGCGCACGCATAGAGACCTCCTGAGC
>DASVBI010000563.1:0-2734 GCA_036375915.1 Terriglobales bacterium
CGTAGGGCACCGAGTAGAAAATAAGGTCCTGGCGAAGGCTGCGCAGGTTGAGCGGCTCGTCGTAGAGCACCACCGCGCCGTCGCCCAGCGACATCACATCCTCCTGCGCGGTTTCCGGGTTCATGGCGACCAGGAAATCAATCTCCTTTTTGCGTGCGATGTAGCCGTCCTTGTTGGCGCGGATGGTGTACCAGGTGGGCAGGCCGGCTATGTTGGAGGGAAACAGGTTTTTGCCGGAAACGGGAACACCCATCTGGAAGATGGTGCGCAGCAGCACCGTGTTGGAACTCTGGGAACCGGAGCCGTTCACGGTGGCGACCTGGATGCTCATATCGTTGATGATGGGTTTGCCGGTGGGTTGGCCGGCATGCTGGATCGCTACATCAGTGGTGGCCATGGGGTCTTATCCTTATGATGCCCTGCAGCGGGACTGGAATGGGCCTCGCATTTATGGGGAGACTATCCATTATACAAACCGCCTGGGATGGCGCAAAGCCGCGAGCAGCGGGGGAACAGGAATGATAAACCGGCCGGCACTAGCCTTCGCGGAAGAACTGCGCCATCTGGCGGAACTTATTGTATCGTGAGGCGACTAAAGCCGTAGCAGGGATTTTTTTAAGCTCGCTATAGCTCTTGTGCAGGGCCGTATCCACCAGGGCGGCGGCGGCATCATGGTCGCGGTGGGCGCCACCCTCCGGTTCGGGCACCACTTCATCCACACAGCCCAACTCGCGCAGATCGGTGGCGGTGATGCGCAGCGCCTGGGCGGCCAGCTCCTTTTTGCCCGCATCGCGCCACATGATGGAGGCGCAGCCCTCGGGCGAAATGACCGAGTAAATGGCGTTTTCCATCATCAGCACCCGGTCGGCCACGGCGATGGCCAGCGCCCCGCCACTGCCTCCTTCGCCGGTGATGGTGGTAATGATGGGCACCTGCAGGCGCGCCATTTCCCGCAAATTGCGGGCAATGGCCTCGGCCTGTCCCCGCTCCTCGGCTCCCAGCCCGGGATAAGCGCCGGGCGTGTCCACGAAGGTGAAAATCGGCCGCCCGAATTTTTCCGCCAGCTGCATCGCCCGCAGCGCCTTGCGATAACCTTCCGGGTTGGGCATGCCGAAATTGCGATATACCTTCTGTTTGGTGTCGCGCGCCTTCTGGTGGCCCAGCACCAGCACTTCGTCGCCGTGGAAGCGGGCCATGCCGCAAACAATGGCGGGGTCGTCGCCAAAGGCACGGTCGCCGTGCAACTCGCTCCAGTCGGTAAAAATCCGCTCCACGTAGTCCAGCAGGTAGGGGCGCTGGGGATGTCGCGCCAGTTCGGTCTTTTCCCAGGCATTAAGATGGGCGTAAATCTGCTGCCGCAAAGCATTGACGCGCTCGTGCAGCTGCTGCAACTTACGGTGGGCATCCTGGTTATCGCCTGCCAGGGACTCCAGTTGCTCAATCTGCTGCTCGATTCGTTCCAGTTCGTGTTGTGCTTTGGTTGCCGATTCCATTCTGGTCTGCTGGCCGTCCACCGACGCTTCCCACAGCGATTCCACCATGGAGAGCAGGAATTCAGAAACGGCAAAAACACCGTCGCTGCCCTCGCGTGCCCGCGCCGCCCCCGTGCCCGCTCCGCCTGCGCCGTGTTTCGTCGTGACTGCCACTCGCTTCAATCTATAATCCGCACGCTGCCCCGCCCGCAAAGCTCCTCCACGCGGTCAATGAAGTTGCGGTCTGGCAGGACATTATAGCCTTCGGCTTCCATCACCACCATGAAGTCGCCCTGGCGCTCCACGTCAAACAACACCTTGGCGGCGCCTTTGCGCTCGGTGCAGAGCGCATGCAAATGGTCCACGGTGACCGCGGTGGCCGTCTCCAGTGGGATGCGAATGCGCAGGTGATTGGCCAGCTTGGGACGGGCGTCCTCCAGAGGCATGATCTCGCTGACCGTAAGCTTAGGACTGGCTCCCTCCTCCACCCGCACCCCGCTGCGCACCAGCACCGGCACTTCCAGTTTCAGCCGCTCTCCCAGGCGCTTGTAGGCGTCGGGAAACACCAGCATGTCGAGCGAGCCGGTCATATCCTCCAGCGTGGCCTGGGCGTAGAGGTCGCCGCGCTTGGACTTGAGCACGCGCACGTTGGCGATAATGCCTCCGATGCAGATCTCCTCGTCCTTGCCGGTGGAGTATTTCATCTGACCGACCTCTTCCGCGGCGCGCGCGTTCAGGTCGCGCAGTTTGTCGCGGTACTTCTCCAGCGGATGGCCGGTGATGAAGAAGCCCAGGATTTCTTTTTCCGCGGCCAGGCGCTGGTGCTCGTCCCAGTCCGGCACTTCGGGAAGATGGTCGTTGTGGGCGTGCTCGTGCTCCTGCTGGAACACGCCAAACAGCCCGTGCTGGCCGGATTCGGCGTCGCGCTGCGCCTTGGCGGCGCGCTCCATGGCCTTGTCCAGCACCTCCATGAGCTGCGCCCGCCGGCCCAGCGAATCCATGGCCCCGCTCTTGATCAGCGATTCCAGCACGCGCTTGTTCAGCAGCCGCAGGTCCACCTTCTCGCAGAACTGGTAGATGCTCTGGAAGCGGCCCAGCTCTTTGCGCGCCGCCACAATGGATTCGATGGCGTTGTGGCCCACGTTCTTCACCGCCGCCAGTCCGAAACGGATGGCGCTGCCGTGGGGCGTGAAGTTGGCGTCGCTTACGTTGATGTCGGGCGCCTCTACCGCAATCCCCATCTCGCGGCACTCGTTGATGTA
>DASVBI010000426.1:0-3914 GCA_036375915.1 Terriglobales bacterium
ATCTTGCATAACCGGCTCCACGCTGTCCAGACGCATGCGCCGGTAACCAATAGCGCGGCCCTCAGCCAGCACCGTGTTGAGCAGCGCCTTGCCTACTCCCTGGCCGCGGAACTGCGGGCGCACATAAAGGCGCTTCATTTCACAAATGCCAGGCTCCAGCGGGTGCAGGGCGACACAGCCCACTGATTCCTGGCCCAGGCGCGCCAAGAGCAGGCGCCCTTGCGGCGGAGCGTAATCTCCGGGCAGGCCGGCCATTTCCTGCTCGAAGCCCTGGAAGCACAGGCTGAAGCCGAGCGAAGAGGCGTACTCAAGAAACAGGGTGCGGGCTTGCGCCAGATGTTCGGGCGTGACTGCCTGAAAAACTGCAATCGCCGGAGAGGAAGGCGTGCGCGCTACCCCATGAGGATGCCTCCATTGACGTTGAGCACGTGCCCGGTGATGTAGGCAGCCTCGTCAGAGGCAAGAAAGTTCACCGCGCTGGCGACGTCGGCATCGCTTCCGGCGCGGCCCAGGGGGATCATCTTCAGGATGTTCTCTTTCATTTCCGCCGGCAGCCCCGCCGTCATGGATGTTTCAATGTAGCCTGGCGCAACAGCGTTTACGGTGATGTTGCGGGAGGCGACCTCGCGAGCCACGGCCATGGTCAGCCCGATTAGTCCAGCTTTGGAAGCCGAATAGTTGGCCTGTCCCACCTGGCCAATCTGGCCGAAGATGCTGGTGATGTTGATGATGCGTCCCCAACGCTGCTTGAGCATGGAGCCGATGACCGCCTGAATGCACAGGTAGGCAGCGGTAAGGTTGGTGTTGAGGACGGCGTCCCAATCGGCGCGCTTCATGCGCATGACCAGCTGGTCGCGGGTGATGCCGGCGTTGTTGACCAGGATGTCAATTTTGCCGAACCGGTCCATGACGGCGCCAACTGCGGGTTTGATCTGTTCCTCGCCGGCAACATCCATGGCAAAGGCGGCGGCCTCGCCGCCGGCAGCCGCGATTTCCGCAGCCACCTGCCGCAGCTTCTCCTGGTTGCGCGCCGCCAGGGCCAGGCTGGCGCCGGCGGCGGCCAGGCGCAGAGCGCAGGCCCGCCCGATCCCCTGCGACGCACCGGTCACCAGCGCCACGCGGCCTTGCAGGCCCATGTGAATCCCGCCTCCCCTGGAGAAGGCGCGATTATAAACGAGCCGCGTACGAACAGTTTCGAGTTTCAAGTTTCGGGTTCCCGGTGAGCATGAATCTCCTGACCGTGCCGCGCTGGGAGCAACGCTGGTTTCACTCCGCCGCGCCCGCGGGCTGGTGAGCGCCAACCAGGTCGGGACTTCCCTTTCCCTTGCCGCCCGGCCGGTCACGAATTAGCACGCGCAGCAGCGGCGGAGCCAGGAGGGTAGTGAATCCGGCCATGAAGATGACAATGGCGTAGGCGGACTGCGAAACCATGTTCATTTGCAGGCCGACCAGGGCCACGATGAGCGCCACTTCGCCTCGGGGCATCATGCCAATGCCCACGCGCAGGGCGGTGGGCCTGCCCTCGCGCAGAACCGGCAGTCCGCAACCCACCACTTTGGAGACCACGGCCAGCAGGGAGATGATCAAGGCGTCGAGCAGGACGTTGCCGGAAAACAGGTGCACGTCGAGGCGGGCGCCGATGGTGAAGAAGAAGAAGGGAGCCAAAAATTCGTTGATAGCGTGAATGCGGGGCTGCAGCCCCCACTCCGGGGCATAGTCGGCCAGAACCAGCCCGGCGAAGAAGGCGCCGATAATGGCGGCCATGCCGATGCGGGCCGCGGCCCAGGAGAGCAGCAGGCAAATGGCCAGGGAGAGCACCAGGGGCGCGTTCTGCAGCGAGATATGGCGGAGGCCGGGGCGGACGCGGCGCACGATGCGCGGCCCGACAAAGATCATGAACAGGGCGAAGCCTACGGCTTCGGCAAAAGTCACGCCCAGGTGGAGCCAGCGGACTCCGCCTCCCCTGGCCATGCCGCTCACGATTGCCAGCAGGACCATGCCTAGAATGTCATCAAACACCGCCGCGCCCATGATGATGCGGGCAAAACGGGAGTTGAGCACGTGCAGGTCGGCCAGCACACGGGCGGTGATGGCTACGCTGGTAGCCACCATGGCGGCGGCCACAAAGATGGCTTCGTGAGCGGCTTCGCCGCGCCAGCGCATGTAGAAGAACCCGAGGACAAAAGGAACAATCACCCCGGCGACCGCCACTCCCAGCGATTGCCTTCCGACGCGCAACAGGTCCTGGGGGTGGGTCTCCAGTCCGGCGGTGAAGAGCACGAAGATGGCGCCGATTTCGGCGAAGGCGTAAACATTTTCGCTGGGAGCAATCAGCCGGGCGGCATGGGGACCGAGAATGATGCCGGCCAGGATCTCACCCAGAACAGCGGGAAGAGACAATCGCTCGAAGAGTTCGCCGAATATCTTGGCCCAGACAAAAATGGCGAACAACTCCAACAGCAACGTGTCGGCGCCGTGTGGCATACCAGTACCTGATTACGGGGTGAAGACTTGATTTTCCGACGGCGGGCGGACCCATGCCAGCGAAATCGCAAGCTGCTGTGCGATTTTGCGAGCAGCCGGCTTGAGCCCGGGCCCATGCCATGGTGTATGTTGAACAGGAGCAAACGATGGCCGGCCCGGGCGGCATCTAAAGCCCGCAGAGCAGCCTCTGAGCAAACGGGCAGAGAACGAGCAGGAGGACTCCCCCAACATGGCAACCGCACAACTGCCGGCGCCGCCGGTGCGCTGGGCGCGCTCTCCTTTTTACTTCAACTCGGCGGCCCACCTGCTCCGCATTGAGCGGGAAAAGGCCTCCACCCTGGGCGAACTGCTGGCCGCCTTGCGTTCCGTGCCCAGCGAGTCCATCTTCCAGCACACCTTCCGCACCCTGCAGGAACACCACTTCATCCGTGAAGGCTTTTCCAACGACTACGCCCACTGGGCCTTTGCCGCCTGCAACGAGGTAGGCCTGGCGGAGCGCCTGGCCTCGGTGGACGTCCGGGAATTTACTTCCGTAGAAACCCTGCGGGAACGAATCGTGCAGATCGTTCAGGACTACCTGGAGCGTAACCCGCGGGCAGCCGACCGGGCGGCCATGGAACCGTTCTACTTCTGCGCCTCCGATGCGGTGGTGGTGCCCACCCCCTTCCTCGCCCGCAACCTGGCGGAGTTCCGTGATTGCCTGGACCATGTGAGCATTCACTGCATTCACTATCACTTCATTGAAGCGCGTTTGCGGCTGAAGCTGAATTCCAACGACTTTTCCGTGTGGCTGGAATCGGAACTGGACATGGGGCGCATAGCCGACCAGTTCAACCGCATTGACATTTACACTTCGACCCTGCAGGACGTACGCCGCATCATGGTGCGCGTGCTCGAACGAGCTTTGCATTCCCAGGCATGAGGCGCAAATGGACCCAAGGAAGGACCAGGCCGAGGAAAATGTGGCCGAGCAAAGGCGCAGCGAAGTAATAACGGAACAGCCGGCTGAGGCGCCGCCCCGCAATGGCGGGTCGGAAGCCCCGGCGGCGCCCTTCCGCGAGCGCCGCAAGCGGCCGCGCATCTCGGAAACTCCCCCGGCGGCGCCGCCGCCGCCGAAACTGGATGACTACGAACCCATCATCGGCAAGCCGGAACTGGACGAGCTCCGCTTCCTGGCCCGCCCCCTGCGCGGCAAAACCGTGAAGATGGTGAACTCCACCTCTCTGGGCGGCGGTGTGGCCGAAATGCTCAACCGGCTGATTCCCCTGCTCAGCGAGCTGGAAGTAGTAACCCGCTGGGACGTGATCACCGGCGGCAATGATTTTTTCGAGGTGACCAAGGCGTTCCACAACGCCCTGCACGGGGGCGAGTACGTGCTCACCAAGGAAGCGCGCGACATCTTCCTCATGTACAACGAGCAGAACCGGCAG
>DASVBI010000427.1:0-2394 GCA_036375915.1 Terriglobales bacterium
GGCGGCAAAGGCGCGAACCAGGCCGTCAGCGTGGCCCGGCTGGATTACCCGGTGCGCATGATCGCCAAGGTGGGCGACGATGACAGCGGCGACTTGCTGCGCCGTGGCCTGCGAGACGCCGGAGTTGACGTTCGCGGCGTGACCTGTGCGCCCCAGACTCCCTCCGGCACAGCTCTCATCTTCACCGATCCCGCGGGCCAGAACAGCATCGCCATTATCGCCGGCGCCAATGGCCAACTGCTGCCCGTGGACCTGGCCAAGTTTGAAAGCCTGATCAATTCCGCCGGCATCATCCTGCTGCAATTGGAAGTGCCGCTGCAAACCGTGATTTATGTGGCCGAGTTGGGTTACCGCAAAGGTATCCCGGTGATGCTGGACCCCGCGCCTGCCTGCGAATTGCCGCCCAAGCTTATGCTGCAGCTCGCCTGGCTCACTCCCAACGAGGTTGAGGCCAATGTCTTGTGCGGGCACCCAGGTGTGGCGCTTGCCCCATCCCAGGTTCCCCAATGTGCTGAGAATCTGCTCTCCCGCGGCCCGCGTCACGTAATTATCAAGCTGGGCGCGCAAGGCGCCTACCTGGCCACCCGCGACGGACTGCGCCGGCACATTCCCGGTTACAAAGTGCGTGCTGCGGATACCACCGCCGCGGGCGACGCCTTCAACGGCGCTCTGGCCGTTGGCTTGCTGCAGGGCAAAACCCCGCTCGAGGCCGCCACTTTTGCCTGTGCCGTTGCCGCCCTCTCCGTCACCCGCAAGGGTGCGCAACCCTCCATGCCCACCGCCCAGGAAGTCAGCAAGTTTTTGAAGAAGGCCAAGGTGAGCGACGGGCCCGGCTTGGGCGCCCTCTGACCTCAAAATCTCAACGCAGGGAACGTGGAGGTGAAGAATTCGGGACCTCAACGTGCCCGGCGTCTGCGGTTGGATCTTCCTTCGCCTGCGGTTGTCAGACGGCTTCCGGATACACCCCCAGCACCTTCACCCACTCCGCCACCTCTTCCAGGTGGCGCAACGAGCGCTCTCGAACCGCCGCTTCCCCGCCCGCTATGTCCACATAAAACACATACTCCCAGGGCTTCCCTCGTACCGGCCGTGATTCAATCTTGACCAGGCTCAGGTCACGCAGGGCAAACACGCTGAGCGCCTTGAACAGCGCCCCGGGGACGTTCTTCAATGAGAACGCAATAGAGCTCTTGTTGGCGTCCGGAAGAATCTTTTGTTTCCTGGAAACCAGAAAAAAGCGCGTGAAGTTCTGCCGGTCATCCTCCAGGTCGGACTGCAGAATGTGCCCGCCGTATTCGCCGGCCGCCTGCTTGGGCCCGATTCCTGCCGCATCAGCCAGCCCCTGCTCCACCACGTGCTTCACGCTGCCCGCGGTGTCGTAGAAAGGTTCCGGGTGGATCTGCGGATGCTTGCGGAAGAAATCACGGCACTGGTCCAGCGCCACCGGATGTGAGAACGCCCGCCGCAGATCCTTAAGCCTTACTCCGGGAGCGGCGATCAGGTGATGGTTGATGCGCAGCCGGTGCTCGCGTTGCACGAACACATCGTGCGCCAGCAGCAGGTCAAAATGCTCCAGCACTGACCCGGCCAGCGAGTTCTCGATGGGAACCACCGCGGCCGCCACCGTGCCTCGGCTCAGCCGCTCAAACACCTCCCTTGACCGTGCGCAGGGCACGACCTGACAGCCGGGAATCAGCTTCAGCGCCGCCTCGTGGCTGAAGCAGCCGCGCTCTCCCTGGATGGCGACCTTCATTGCGCGCTGGCGCTCAGGGCGCGGGCAATGGCGGGCAGGGGCTCAGATAGCGTCCGCATGGTGGCGGCAAAGCCCTTGAAGTCCAGCGACTGCGCGCCATCGGAGAGCGCCCGCTCGGGGCAGGGATGCACTTCGATGATCACTCCGTCAGCGCCCAGCGCGAAGGCGGCGCGGCACAGCGGCGCGATCAGGCTGGGGCGTCCGGTGCCGTGCGAGGGATCGGCCAGCACCGGCAGGTGCGAAAGTTCCCGCGCCAGCGCCACCGCCGCCAGGTCCAGCGTGTTCCGTGTTTCGGTTTCAAACGTCTTGATGCCGCGCTCGCACAGCACCACCTGCGAGTTGCCTCCGGCCAGCAGGTACTCCGCCGCCAGCAACCATTCCTTCACCGTGGCCGAGGGTCCGCGCTTGAGCAGCACCGGCTTGTTGATTACCGCCAGCTTGCGCAGCAGCGCGAAGTTCTGCATGTTGCGCGCGCCCACCTGCAGCATGTCCGCGTGCTCACAGATCAGGTCAATGTCTTCCATGCTCATGACCTCGGTGACCACCGGCATTCCAGTTTCGCGGCGCACCTGGCTGAGAATCTCCAGCGCTTCCAGGCCCAGGCCCTGGAAGTCGTAGGGCGAAGTGCGCGGCTTGTAGGC